>CAZURP010000073.1:0-7835 GCA_964623715.1 uncultured Isosphaeraceae bacterium
TGGCCTGTTAACGGAATACGAGATTCTCTCGCCTGAAGGAATATTAGTGTTCAGAAGAATTTTTGAAGATCATTCACAAGATCCACCACCCCCACTCCCCAAACCAAAGGTAGTCGGCGACGTGCCCGTTGACGGCGCGTCGGGCGCAGTGGGTCTACCCAAAAAAATAACAGCCTTTGGCCCTAGCAAAAAAGAATCGAACCCGTGGGCTCGCCAGCCTAACACTACTGGAACCGGTGCATCTCACGTAAAAACATTTCACAGCAAACTCACGGATGACGCACTCCGTTATGTAGACGAACAAGTAAATCAATGGCTTGATGACAATCCAGAGTTTGAAGTAAAACTTGTATCAACTACGATTGGTACATTTACAGGCAAAGTGAAAGAACCACATTTGATTTGCCAAGTTTGGGTATAACAGAAAATGCATAAAGACGACAATGTGTGTGTTTGCCACAAGGTTTCTCTTGGCAAACTCCAATCGTTCATCTCGAGAGAAGACCCAAAAGTTCCTTCGCAACTCTCAGAGTGTCTTGATGCGGGAACCTCCTGCGGCTGGTGTATCCCCTTCCTGAAGAAAATCCATGAACAACATATTGCTGGCAAGGGCGCAGGGGTCGAGTTGAGTGCAGAACAATATTCGGAGCAACGTATTTCGTACTTAAAAGAAAAAAAAGCCAAACGGCAAAACGATGGCTGATGAGCACGTAATTCCAAAAGAAATTGGCGGGTATCAAATTACGGGCATTCTTGGCGAGGGTGGTATGTCTATCGTTTATACCGCGTTACAAAAGCACCCAAAAAGAGTGGTTGCAATAAAGGTTCTTCGTGGTGGTTTGTATAGCCCGACTGCATCAAAGAGATTTCATTTGGAAGTAGAAATTCTTGGAAAACTTGATCATCCTTGGATTGCAAAAATTTACGATGCCGGGACGCACGACGATGGCAACGGTGCAACGCCTTACTACGTGATGGAGCACGTAAAGGGGGGGCGCGAACTGACGCAATATTTGGAAGACGAAGAATTGCAACGTCGTGATTTACTGAAGCTCTTCACGATGATTACTTCAGCAGTTGAACATGGTCACCACAGGGGAATTGTCCACCGAGACTTGAAGCCCGGGAATATTCTTATTGACAGTAGGGGTGAACCAAAGATAATAGATTTTGGTGTTGCGAGGTCGCTCGATAGCGACAAGGTGCAAGCGGAAGCGATGACCGAGGCGGGTCGCCTTGTCGGTACTGTGCAATTTATGGCACCCGAGCAGGTTGACGCGAAGATAAGCGATGTTGACGCGAGGTGTGATGTGTACGCTCTCGGTGCGGTGCTGTACCAAATGTTGACGAAAAGACTTCCCCGCACACTTGAAGGCCTTCCAATTTACGAAGCGGTTCGGCAAATATGTGTTGAAGATCCTGTGTTACCAACGGTCTACGAAGACACGATTGACCAATATCTTGAAGCCATCATTATGAAGGCCATCGAGAACAACCGAAGCAAGCGGTACCAAACAGCAGGGGCATTTGGCCGAGACATGCTCCGGTACTTGGGAGATAAACCAATAAAAGCCCGAAAAGTAACCGTCTTTGATCGCTCTCGCCTTTTCTGTCGCCGGCACAAAAAGCAACTTGTCATTTGGTCCACGGTTATAGTTGTGGGGATTCTCGCAACAACCGCGGGCTGGTACGTTATAAAAGCATCTGACAAACGCCAGCAAAAAATGCAAACGACAATCGAAGAGCTCTCAAAGAAGAATGAGCAACTCGCGGTTGTGCCGCCCACTGTAAACCAGCCAGCGGCACCATCACAAGTAATCGCTGAGCCCTTTTTTACACTTCCTTCGACGCCAACGGCTATTCAGGTATCCACCGACGGCTCAACAATTATTGCGGTGATTGAGGATGATTTTAGAGCGTTTACTATCGGTGGAACACAACGAACACTTCCTCCAATGAACGTTGAGCCGACTGAGGCCAAATTTGCACTTTCACCCTCGGGCGGACGAGCGATTTTTGTTTCGGGCAACTCGTATTCTGTTTCACTCGATACGCAACCTCCAAGAAAAACACAACTCGACATTCCTTATGAAGCAACGGCGTTAGCGGTTAGCCAGCACGTTGTTGCCCTCATTAATAGTGGTGGAGGATTACCGTTGCTTATGGATGGGCAGTGGAAAAAACCAGCACTAGCAACGACTGGCGCGTTTGAAGCAGTTGCGCATGTTCCCTCTGGGGCACAGGGGAATAAAATTCTCGCAGCGACAAACGATTGGTTTTATATTTGGAAAACAAGTGAATTTCCTCAAAAGACTCAAAAAATTCGCGGCGTACCATCTCCGTGTTTTATTGGCGGTTTCCAACAAGTGGCGGTAGTCGTGAGCCGAAACGGCCAGTTGATGATACATACACCCACCTTTGTGGAACGAAAAGAACTGCTCGGCGCTGGCAAAACCATTGACGATTGTGCGCTTAATGCAGACGCAACATTGCTTGCGTATATTTCTGAGGGAAGGGCGTTTGTGCACAATTTTAAAAGTGAAGAAACAAAAGAACTCGATTGGATGCAAGAAGTCGCAGAGGGTGTTTGTATTGACTCGAAGAACGAAGTCTTGCTTTGGACTTCTGAAGGGGCGTTTTTTCGAAAGAACCCCAAGTAGTACACTACTCGCCGAACGTTGTGGTGCCGTCGACAAGTTCTTCAGGTGCGACAGGTTCGTTCATGACTTCACGGATAAATTCAAGACGGTTCACAACGACCGTCATTGACTCGGGGCGACTCCGAACGTTTGGTTGGATACAGTCCATTATCTGTTTTGAAAGTAACGGGTGTATCCGAGGATTTTGTTCGTGTGGTGGTGTTGGTAACTCGACCTTGTCTGCATCGACCGCTCCGCCGACAAGACTTTCACTTGCCCCTTTAGGAGGCATTGAAGTTGGTATGACATCTCCAAGCAAGACCCAGTACATCATTGCGCCGAGGTTATAGACGTCTGTTGCAGGAACAATTTTTCCACGGTGCGCTTGTTCTGGCGCCATGTATCCAGGCGTCCCCTGAATTCTCTTTTTTACGGTTCCGATCGCGCAGGCTTGCCCAAGGTCGATGATTTTTACTTCGCCACTTTCGTTTACAAGCACGTTATTTGGTTTGATGTCAGCGTGCACAAAGCCACGGTCGTGCATGTGCGCAAGCCCCTTTGCAATTTGTAAGAAAATCGCTACTGCTTGCTCATGATTCCGGGGAAGTTTCTGGTCGAGGGTGCTTGCATCAACGAGTTCCATAATCATAGAAACAGAAACTACTTTGAGAAGCTTCCTTTGCTTGATGAGTTTTTTAATCTTTCGTATTGATTCGTGATCAAGCTTCGATCCGATAGCGTATTCTTGCTCCACCTGATCGAGGAACCGCTGGGATTTCTCGTCGGTCTTCTCGACATATTTCAATGCCGAAACCTGCTTTGTTTTTGGGTGTTGTACCGCGTACAACATCGATGCCGCGCCTTCGCCAAGTTTTGCGAGCACGGTGTAAGTGCCAATTTTTCGTGGTTGTGAGCGGGATGATGACATAAAAAAATAAAAAGTGAGCCCGAGCGGGTTCGGTCAATAAGAAATGAACCGTAGGGTACCCTGCGTACTAGCCCTTGGGCAACCCGTTATTGGTGAAAAGCGTGTGAGAATTGCGAAAAACCTACTGCGCGACTGGCATATCAAGCAATTGACTTCGGAACCGTGCTTCCGCAAAGTGTTTGCCAGGTGATGCACCGTCACCGAGTTCACTCGCGAGCGTAACGTGGTCTGCAGGAATGGAAAGTTCCATTTGAAGCCGTTGCACAAGGTGGGAAAGGTGGAGGATTTGCTGCTCGGTGAATGGTCTTCGGTTGCCATTTCCAATCAAGCAAATACTAACAACTCCCTGGTTCCATTCATGTGTCGTTATCTTTGCAGGTTTGGCACTGGTTGTTTGATCAATCCACCGGTACCCCATCTGCACATCCCCATTACCGAGGCCGTTGCCGTTCCCGATGAAAAAGTGGTAGCAAAAGCCGTCCAAGGCCGCGTTTTGGTGGTCTCTGCCGACAGTTTCAACACTGCCAGCTGGCTGCCCAAGGTGATGAATCACGATGGAATTCCATCGTGAAGGGTTTGAAACGTATGAAAGGACAGGATCTGATTCCGGTCTTTCGTCTACTGCTGCGAGTGTTGTGAGCAACACGCTTCCTTGCAAATCATTTGAACCCGCCTGAAGCACAAAAAGGGCACAAGGAATAGCAAAAAAGAATGCAGCCCACACTAGCTGTGTACGTTTCGATGGCATCCTTGCTGAACTTTGCTTCATCCTTGAGCGTTTCCTTGGTCGTTGGGACAGATGGGTGACATGATGTCGTCACCCGCGTAGTAGTGTATCGGGCAAACACCCCCCTGCGACTTTACAAAGGCACATATCGGACGCAATTTTTTGGTTAGGTTTTGGGCAGAACGTTACTCTTTAGCACCAAGTCGTTCGCGAAGCGCGGGTTCAGGGAGTCCAAAAAGGTCGGGTTGCTCAGTGATTTGTGGACCGTAACGCATGGTGTTGTACGCTTCAAATTGTGTGCGCTGTTTGTTCTTTGGGAACAACGCCCTTCTGCACCCAAGCATCCCGAAAAAGACTACGAGGATAAGCGCGAGGCAAGTTAAGCGTGTTGCACACATCATAAAGAGTTAATCGCTCGCGGGAAGGTGTGAAAGGACTTCGTCGATGAGTCCATACTCCAACATTTCCTTTGGGTCTAGCCAGTAATTCCGTTCGCAGTTTTCATGCACAACTTTCTGGTCTTTACCAGTTGTTTTTGCATAAATGGCGAAGAGAATGTCACGAAGGCGAAGCATTTCCTTTGCTTCAATTTCCAAATCTGTTGCTTGCCCTTCAAGCACGCCACTTAACAAAGGTTGATGCATAAGGTTTTTTGCGTGTGGGAGCGAAAAACGCTTCCCTTTTGTGCCACTGCATGCGATGACCGAACCCATGGATGCTGCTTGCCCGATGATATACGTTGAAATTGCACAGGGCACAAAGTTCATTGTGTCGACGATTCCAAGACCAGCGGTTACAGATCCGCCTGGCGAGTTTATATAGAGATTGATGTCCGCTTTTGGATCTTCGTTTGCGAGATACAAAAGTTGCGCAACAATCAGGTTTGCAGATTCATCCATGACTGGACCACCCAAGAAGATGATTCGATCGTTGAGGAGTCGAGAAAAAATATCGTACGCACGTTCGCCGCGACCAGTTTTTTCAATAACGATTGGGACAAGTGTAGACATCGGGGTTAATCTTTCTTCTTCTCGTCGTTGTGTTCGAGGACTTCGTCAACAAGACCATACGCTTTTGCCTCTTCTGAGGTGAAGTATTTGTCTCGTTCACCATCTTTGGCAACAGTATCAAAGGGTTGACCAGTGTGGTTTGCAATAATTTTATTAAGCGTCGCTTTTGAATTGATGATTTGCTCAGCTTGAATTTGGATGTCTGTTGTTTGCCCGGTGATTCCACCATATGGTTGGTGGACCATCACCTTTGCGTGAGGAAGAATGTGGCGCTTACCTGCTGAACCAGCACACAAGAGCACCGCAGCTCCGCTATAAGCCCTGCCGATGCAATAGGTTGCAACATCAGATGAGATCATTTGCATGGTGTCGTACATCGCGAGGTTGTCATCGAGCGGGCGAGCTGGGGTGTTGATATATTGGTTGTTTTGTTGTCCACGTTTTTGATCTTCAAGATACAACATCTGCATCATGACCCTTGCGGCTGACGCTTGGTTTATCTCGCCAATCATAAAGATAACTCGGTTTTCGAGCATGAGCTCGTCAAGTGTCATCTCTCTCGTTCGTTGGTAGCCAGAAGCCATGATTGGAGGGGATTGCCCTGGAACTTGGCCGCCGACGGCACGAACAAGGTCAATTCCACCAAGCGTTGTAGTTGTAGTTGTTTGGTCTGTCATAAAAACTCTAATCCTTTAGAAGTTGCGACATCATAGCACACGGGGTTCTGTGGGAGCGTTTCAATCTAAAAGCGATTACTCGGCTCAATCGAGGCAGGACCATGAGTATCTCCAGGGTCATTTTCGCGGTCAAGCGGAAGCGTGATCGTGCAGATTGCACCACCCTCTTTTGTGTCCAAGAGTGTAATCGCTCCCTTGTGTTCCAAAACCACCTTGCGAGCAACAGCAAGCCCAAGTCCAGTGCCTCGCTGTCCCTTCGTAGTGTGGAATGCAACAAACGCGTTTTCCTTACTTTCACCACCAAGCCCCGACCCGTTGTCAGCGACAGTTATCTGAAGCGAGTTCGCGTCGTCAGTTATATCCACAGCAAGCGTAACAACACCCGTTTTTGATGCACAGGCATCAATGGCGTTGTTGAGGACATTTAAGAGGACCTGAAGAATTGCTGTTTGGTCGATTGGCACGGGTGGCAAGTCTGGTTCCACCTCGGTTTTTAGTGTGATGACTCGTCGCTCACTTGCTCCGCGTACGAGTGCGACGGCGTCTTCAACAATTGGCTCAATATGCACGAACGATATTTCTGGTGTGCTTGTTCTTGACCACGCGAGCATGTTGAACGTTAATGCGTACACGCGGTCAAGGTTCCGGGCAAGAATTGGCCAGCCCTCTCGCGCAAGTTCGAGGTCGCCTCTGCCAAGCGCGAGATTGATTGCTCCCGCACCACTGCGCAAACCCTGCAACATATTTTTTACACTGTGGCTGATTGAAGCAACGGTCTCTCCCATTGCGGCAAGTCGTTCGTGTTGCATTCTTGTTTTTGCGAGTGTGGCGGTGAGCATCGCCATTGCCGCATGACCGCACGCCGTTGAGAGAAGTTCAAGTTGGTCTTCACTCCACTGCCGATTTGCTGAGTTAATCTCAAGCAGGATGGAGCCTAGTTTTTTCCCATGCGCAATGAGTGGACCGCACAAGAAAGATTTCCCACCACTTTCGATTGTTTCTTCATCGTGTACAAAACGAACGTCGTTTTTGATGTTCGGTATTCGAATACCAATTTCTTCATTGCATGTATGCAACATAATTGCTTTTGAATAGACTGACGCGTCTTCTGTGATTTTATTTTTTGTGCCCTCGATGACATGCGCTATGTGTGTGTCTTCATCCATCAGCACACCAACACACCTGTCTGGAGAAAACTCATCAACAAGAATGGCAACAAGGTGTTGCAAGATGGTTTTGCTGTCGATGGTTCCAGCAATGGAGGCGGTAAGCCTGTGCACCATTCGGAGGTGGTTTTGTGCAGATTGCAGGGAGTGTGGAGAAGTGACAACAATTGATTCCGCGCTTGTGTCGAAAGAAGGGTCGTAAAGCTGTTCTGTAGGTGAGAGCGATGCGTGATCAGCAAAACGGAAAAGTGTTGCTCCGCAACCTACTTCGTCGCCTAGCCGAAGCGAAATACGCTCGGTTAACAGCCGGCCGTTTAAAAATGTCCCGTTCGCCGAAGCAAGATCTTGCAAAAACCACTTTCCATTGTCAGGCGTAAGCTCGGCGTGCCTTCTGCTGATTGTGGGATCTTTTAGAGGAAGCGCCTCTGAAGAGCGACCAATAAGCTGTGGTTCATTTTCTGGAAGTGGAAAAATACCTCCGAGGTCCGGACCTTCAATAACTTCGAGCACCAACATCCCCCCATCCTACACCATGTGACTGTCACACCCACCTTTGGGGTCAGACGCCTGTGGGGTCAGACGCCTAGTGACAGTCACACCGTATTGCCTTTTGCACATCGAATCTGCCTTGATCGTCGTTTGACAGTGACTGTCACACCTGATTTGGGGTCAGACACCTAGTGACAGT
>CAZURP010000074.1:0-7771 GCA_964623715.1 uncultured Isosphaeraceae bacterium
GATCGTTGCGTTTCGCAATCTCCAAATAGCGACAGACATCTCGTTCAGGGTCTATGACGAGTGCCTCCCCAGTTGCTTGGCAACCAATCATCCATGAGGCTTGCGAGAGATCTTCATCGTATATTCGTTCTACAAACATGCCTACAGCGTACCAAACATCACTGCACCTCACCAACTGCTTTTCCGCTTTCAAAGTGACAGTCACTTTGCATACTTTTATTCTGGTTTCATAAATTAATGTGGCTCTGAGACGCATTAATTTCGGAACAATTTTGACTTAAATTGCGTACTGAGTTCAAGTTGCCCTATTTTTAGGACGATTTGAAAGTACACATGCATTGGAAAAAAATAAAAGAAAGATACAAAATTCGCTATAAATGGCTCTTCAAGAAGGAAGATGTCATTATGAAAGTACTTATCGCCACAAGCGGTTTGTTTATTGGTTTACTCGTCGGAAAAGGTCTACAAGCCCTTTTATCAACCGTAAGTTAAACATTCTTCAGTCGAAACGTGTGAAATTGCACCCTCGACACAATGATCGTCAGTCTCGCAAGGCGAAATCATCGTGTGCTCTGGGGCGCCTAGGTCGAGATAATCCGTTCTAAAATGCACACCACGCGATTCTTTACGTTCTTTTGCGCCCATCGTCGCAAGATTTGCCACAGTGAGCATATTGACCAATTCCCACGCTCGAGCTTCTGCTGGTGCTAACCGCATCACAGCATCAAACCAAAACGAGAGGTGTTCCTTTGCTTCTGCAAGCTGCGATTCCTCCCGCTCAAGCCCGACCTGACGCCACATAAGTGATTTCATCGAATATAGAAGGTCGGAAATACCAAGTTCGATTCCTTGTGGTGCCTCGTCGAGTTTTCTTCGTAAGATTCTCTCTGGACGATGTCTATGACGATTGTTCTTGCTTTGGGCAACCGATACACCCGCGGCTCGACCAAGCACCATCCCTTCCAACAGCGAATTCGACCCCATCCGATTCGCGCCATGCAATCCGCTACTCGCGCACTCGCCAACAGCCCACACACCTGGAATAGATGTTCTTGCTTCGTGGTCTACATGAATTCCGCCAATCATATAGTGCGCGCCAGGACGCACAGGTACTGGATCTTTCGCAATATTGATTCCGAAGAATCCACACATTTTACTGATGCCTGGAAACAGGGCATGTGGGTCACCGTCGACGTTCGATAAATCGAGGTAGACGTTGGTGTCTTTCGTTGCAATCATCTGTCGAAAGACCGCACGGCTGACAACATCGCGCGGTGCAAGTTCAGCGTCTTGGTGGGCGCTTGGCATAAACCGCTCGCCGTTTCGGTCGCGTAAAACTCCACCATGTCCCCGTACAATTTCACTAATGAGCACGCGTGCTGCACCTGCAATGTACAAACACGTTGGGTGAAACTGAAAAAATTCTGGATCCCGAATTGTTGCGCCTGCCCGAAAAGCCATTGCGACACCATCTGCAGTCGCAATAGTCGGGTTCGTAGTTTCGCGGTAAAGTTGCCCTCCACCTCCAGTTGCAAGAACAATATTCGCAGAAGAAAACAACACTAAATTCCCCGAGGACGCTTTCGCAACCACTCCGTACGCTTCACCATCGGCGGTAACAATGTCCATCGCAAATGTATTGGGAAACGTCGTAATCAAATCGTGTCCCGTAACTGCATTCGTTAAAACGCGCTGGATTTCACGACCCGTAGCGTCACCATGTGCGTGCACAACCCTTGCGTGTTTATGACCGCCTTCTCTCGAGCAATCGAGTGCACCCGATGCTGTTCTATCAAATTCTGCGCCAAGCGAGAGGAGGTCTTCAATTGCTGCGGGACCACCCTCAATGACTGAATGAACGACAGACACATCGCAAAGTCCCATACCCACAGCAAGCGTATCCTCGATATGCGAAGCATAAGAATCACCTTCAGTCATCACCGCAGCCATGCCGCCCTGTGCCATGTTCGTGTTGCTTGTACTTAAATTTGCTTTCGTCACAACTGCAACTGTTTTCCCCTCACTTGCAGCGCAGAGCGCTGCAGCGTCGCCTGCAACGCCTCCCCCAACAACAACAACATCGAAACGATACGCGGGGATTGCTTGAAGATCCACTTCAAGAAGATGCCGGTCGCAGTGCATTGTCATGATGCTTCCTCCGTAATTGCAATCATTCGCTCAAGCGCAAGTTTTGCATCTGCAACCATCACTTCTCGCTCTTCGCCACTGAGACGTTCACGCTCTGCAGTTGTTTCATCAACGGTGTCTCCAGCAAGCACGCGATTCAAATCAGGCGCTTCGCCTTTGCGTAACAAATCAAGCATACCAGCGAGATGCGGGGGGTCGTTCCGGCTCATCGTTGCGCAACCACACCCACCCACTGAAGTCGAAGCTTCAGAATCTAACTGCGCTTCTGCGAGATGCATTACCTCAATGCCCTTTGCAGCCGCTTTTTCTTTTACAATGCGGCCAAAATGCCCCTCTGTACCGACTGCGAATTTACTTCCAGCTGGAGCATTCATCACCTCGTTCCACAGGTAAGCAGTACTCCCCGAACCATCCGCTTCTTTTACTGCTTCTAGCTTTGATTCTGGATGAATGAGGACGCGCCACCCTTTGTCTTTCCACCAGTGCACTTGTTCAGGAGTAAAGACTGTGTGCACGCCACAATACCCGCCCCATAAAAGCATTTCTGCATCGTCGCAACCGTCAAAGTCTTCGACGCGCCAATCGATGCCGTCGTACAAGGGGTTAGGGAACGTCACGACTTTCGACAAATCCATACCGAGTTTATCCGCGGTGTTCCTACCGAGGTGTTCATCTGGAACAAACAATATTTTTTTATGTTGCTTGCGCGCCCAGTCAACCACGAGATGCGCGTTCGAACTCGTGCACACTGCGCCACCGGTTCGACCAGCGAGTGCTTTAATTCTGCCTGAAGTATTCATGTATGCGACAACGAGCAGATCATCACCGTATTTCGAAAGCAACTGGTCTTCAATCGGCCGCACCATCCAATCCTTCGCCATCATTTCCATCGTGCAGCCGGCCTTAGGATTCGTGATCCAGACCTGTTGATCGTCATTTGCAAGCGTCGCAATTGTCTCTGCCATAAAGTGGACCGCCGATTCAACGATGATTTTCTTTTCTGGGTTCTGCGATGCTTGAAGTGCAAGTGCGTAACTGTCTGCAACTTTGCCGCCATACCGCTCGACAAGTTTGACAATTTCTCCACCCATGTAGTAGTGCGCGAGCAAGAGCAAGCTATCACCAAAATGGTCGAGCGCTGGTTGTATGTAGCTGTCGAGCCAAGGGATGACACTCTCAGGCGTGCGGTCTGGCAGGGCTATATATTCCTGCGCGTACTGCTTAAACTCTTCTTGGTACCAGTCCAATGGCAAATCACCTTGGCAAATCGGAATATCCGATTGCAAGGTGATGCCTGTGGGTCTAGGGGTAAGTGAAATGTCGCGCGACGGAGCCATCAGCCGCGCATTGTAACCGCGAAGCGGGGGGTTACGGGCAAGGTCCCCAAGCACCAACGATAGCAAGAAGGTCTTCTACATCAACGATGCCATCACCGTTCATGTCTGCAGAACCACTTCCGCCCCATTGGTCAATCGCAAGCAAGATGTCCGAAACTGCAACATTGCCATCTTCATCCACATCGCCTTCGCATGGTTCAGAACCGCAGTCTCCTGCAGGACCGTCAACGAACAATTCGCCGCTTCCGATCGAATCCTGCCAGCCACCAACTCGGATGATATAGGTAGATCCTTCTGTGACATTCGTTGTGAGAATGGAGGAGTATCCACCACAACCATCGCCGTAGCCATTACAAGCGATTTGGTTAAGAGCACCACAATCGCCATCGTACACAACAAGGTCAGTGTCAAAATCAACCAAGTCACAAGTCGAAACAGTCATCGAGCCAGTTGCGCATGCTTGGTAACTAAACCAAACATCGTTTGTCATGTCACCGAGGTAGGTGTCTAAACATTCGTCTTCATCGTAAGAATCAAGTGAGTTCGTGGCTTCGAGTGTGGAGAATTCCCAGTAGCCGTTCGTGATTACTTGCGCAGTCGCACATTCATCTGGGAATGGAATTTCTCCAACGTGTATGGAGACTGTCGCCTCGTTGGAAGAAGCACCATCGTCCACACGGTACGTAAACATATCCAGTCCAACAAAACCGTTGTCCGGAACGTACCGAACTTGATCACTCGCAAGCGTGTACGGCAATCCACCAATAGGTGAGCCGTCAACGTTTTGCAAAGCACCATCAGCTGGTGCACCAGTGAGAATATATTCGATAATGCCACCGTTTGATGAAGCACCAATAAGTGTAACATCGATTGGCGTATCTGCATCCGTTGAAACTTCAACGTCTTGCGCAACTGGTGGACATTCGTCGCCGCTACTTGCAATTTTAAGTGCCCAGTGATCAAGCGAGCCCTCGTCCACACCTGCGTTGTCCGTCACGGTCATCGTCCAAGTACCTGTCACGATTTCACCTTCCCAGTCAGCAAGCATTCCTGGGCCATCAGGGAGATCGCCACCTTGTTCATCGTAATACCGATGCAAGTCATCATCGCCTCCACCTGACCTGTCATGCAACCGAACGGTTGTGCCTGCAGGGGAAGTAACATCAATCTCTAAGTCGCCAATGTATGTGTGCGTCAAATCAAGTTCGATATCTATATCACCGATGCAGTACGCGTCGTTAATCACAATCGTACTTGTCGTTGTTTGGTTGTCAACAATTCCAAGAGGCAAGTCCGTTGCCACGTAGGTGTAGCGACCAACGTCAAGTGTAACGTGCCGCATTGTGTCACCTTCTCCGCCAGCATAGTTTTCAAAAATCACATCGCCTTCAACGATGCCCGCTGGTAACATTTCAGCTTCGCTCGAAAATCCAACAGTAATATCCGCGTAATCATCAACACCGTTTAAGGTAATGATTGCGGAGTCTGATCCATTTACTGAAATCCAATCAGCGGTTGTTCCTATATGCACATCGAACATCGTCGGACGAGTACTCGTGATTCTATATACCTGCGTTGTCGTGAAGGGTCCTCCAACTGGGCCACCAGCATAAAAGTCAACTGCTGGGTCAGTTACAAATTCAGTCGTACCAATGTCAAGTGAGTGTGCGCGGTCGACGGACATATCATTTGTCAAATCAGAGAATCGAACGAGTTCATCATGCACGCCGTCAGGCATGCCTGAAGCATCAACACTAATCAGTACATCGACCGAATTGCCACTTGCAAGGAACCCTTGAACAGAACTGCCACCATCGATAAGGATAAATCCTGCGTTGTATACAGTTTCGACTCTGTAGGTCATTGTTTCAGGTGCATTATTTGTGATTGTGTAAAGCACCTCGGCTGGGTCAGGGTTTAGGCAAGGGCTTGTGCAAACGTGTACAACGTTTTCGCCTGGTTCAACAACAAGACCATTTCCAGAAAGCGTGTTAACAGTTAAACTTCCTGTTCCCGCTGCGTCAAGGTGCGGTTCAAGTCCCGCAGCCCACGAAACAGAAAACTTGCCGTACCAGTCACTTGTTTGGCTCGTGCAACTGGCATAGCCACCGTGCAACTGGCCAATCACTTTATGGTCTGCGCTAAAGAGCGGCGAGCCACTTGAACCTGGCTCGGTTGTGCCAATATCCCAATCTTCAATTCGAACATGCGTACCATCACCAGGAATCGCTTCGCCGAGATAGTCAGTCGTCGTCGTCGGCTCCCATTCGAAACTTATTCGTTTTTCGTCCACGGATGGTTGGTGAATAGCGATGCCTTGTGGCGAATCATCGCCTGTCGCATCCCAGCCACAGTAGGAAACTTCCCACTCATCTTGTGGGGAATCATCAAGAACCACGAGCGTGTAGTCACTCGCACTGCCAGACGACAAGTGCGTTGAACCCGTATTAAATTGATTAAAAGTGCCATCACCTGGGCTGCCACTATCGCCAGAACCGGGTTCTCGGCAGTAACTATTTTGGTAGTTCCAATACGTCACGAGTGAAGCGGCATTTCCACTATTGATGCCACAGTGGTTTGCGGTCATAAAGTAAGGCGTGCGGTCTTGACTCGTGTTGTTCACCATAAAACCAGTACAGAACCCTGAACCGCCTGTAGAGATCACAGCAACACAAGGAATCTCGTCCCACCAATCATCGCCTTCAGCACAAACGACATCGACGTTGCAAGACCCACTTCGGTCAACACCCTGCTCATAAAAACCACGGTACCCGACATTGATTGATGTCAAGAGAACACCATCAAGAACTTCGTTGCGCTGGCGGTTCGAAACGATGATCTCAAGAATGATTTCATCACCTGGAAGAACGGGTGTCCAAAGTTCACCGTGGGGCTTGTTGTCTTCTGCAGTAAAAGCACGTAGCCCAAACTCACCGTCTGTTGTCGTCATTGTCATTTCAGCTGATCGTGGCAATTGCCAATGTGCAAAGCCCAGGTTCAGTGATATTGCATTTTCTGATCCAATTCGCAAACTCCATCGCATAGTATCGCGATCGAGTTGTTCCCAAATACCGTCTGTTGCGGGGGTGATGCGAACGGCATGTGGAATCGCAAAGCGGGGGGCTTCATCTTTCCCAGAACGTTCAGCGTCTTCAGCGAACACCGCAGCCCAGTCAAGTTCTGGAATCTCGACCGTTGGCACAGCGTCCATTGGCAAACCAGAATCTAAAGAAAAATCAGCAAAGACGGAAGTGCTAATTGCGAATGCAGCGGTAGCTGCAACGAGCGTTGGTACTTTCAACATATTCGAATCCTTCTCCTCGCAAGCACTGCGCTTGCGATTACGACAAATGTAGCACCAAATTGGTTCTGAAACAATAAAAAAAGAGAGAATTGCGTTGATTTACGTCCAATTATCAATAATAGAAAGTAGGTCGCTGACATCAACCACTCCAGAATGGTCCACATCTGCAGCACAACCACTGCAAGCGCCCCAAAAAGAGATGATTTCAAGTAAATCTGTAACGTCCACCATTCCGTCACCATTCACGTCGCCAGCAACTGCTTCATCAAGTGTCTCAAATGGATACTCAACTACCTGAATATGAAGCGTACCGTTAAAATTGCCAGTACTAAACTCTTGGTTTGTCGTTCCGCTAGAGCCAATTGGAATCACAATCGAGGTCATGCCCAAATCATTTCCATCGCCATCGAGCGGTTCAAAAATGTCGTATTTTTCGCTCCAATCAATTTCAAAACAACCAAGCGCAATCTCAAGCGACGTTTCGCCTTCGGCGACAAACTCGTCGGACACAATGTGCGTTAAGGTTTGTTCTTCACCATCATCATTAAATTCGTAGATAGGTGAAGAGGCACCTTCCATGCCACGTACACAAACCGGATCTACAATACCCCACTTGGTTAGAGCCAAAGGTGAGTAGACTTCGCTTTCAATCACAATTTCGGCTGGCATCCAGTCCCACCAAATTTCTCCCGGTTCTTCTGTGTTGGTTACTTGCAACCGAGTGATTGTCGCAATGACTCGTTTTCGTTTCGTTAAAAAGTGAGCGATTTGCATCATGGCTGGTTGGTACTCTTCTAATTCATAATGATTGACGTGCATCCAGCTGTGTGTCGTTGGCAAGTTGAAGAATTTTGATTGTGGAGACATCGCCGAAAAATAACTGTCATCAACCGTGACAACTCCATCGTTCGCATGGAAGTCACCTTCAAGCAACATGATGTCTGACAATCTGCCATCGCCTGCAGTATCACGAGTCGACATT
>CAZURP010000075.1:0-7770 GCA_964623715.1 uncultured Isosphaeraceae bacterium
GTTTTTCATCTGGGCAATCGTTGAACGAATCGACCCACGTTTCATCGTTGCCGTCTGCTTCCCAAATGAGCGCGTCGGGCTTTTGGTTCTGATCTTCTCCTAATATTTGAAGTATTAAACCGTCAAGCCTTTGCAGATAATCGTCATTCGTTCTCGATTCTCGACAGGGAACTACGACATGTAGCGCATGCTTTGCTCGCGTCATCGCAACGTACAGCAAGCAAAGAGCATCGTTTACCTGATTTTGGTATGACTCTTTCCGCATTGGGACATATTCAGGAATAGATGTATCAAGGTAATCACTCGCGTACACACCCACTCTCGTCGCCTCGTGCGTAGGGCTATCGTGATACGAAAGCGTATTAGGAGTTTTCCAGAGCGCGCTATCCAAATCGCAAACAATAACAGCATCAAACGAAAGCCCTTTTGATTTATGAATGGTCATGACTTGTACTTGTGATGTCGCTGGGTCTGGCACTTGGCTATCCTCGACTAGACGGACAAAATCTGATGGTCGAATTGTCACATCCGAGGCATGCTGTTCAGCAAACTCGACTAGTTGCCATAAACGAAGCCGTTCCCGTTTGTCTACAGACGGCACTAATTTTGTTGCAAGTGTGTGTATAAAGGTGGCATACCCTTCCCTTAAGAGTTTTGTTCGGATTGCGGTTCCACTGAGTTCTCGCATGAATTCACCTATAGGCGAATGTTCAACTTGAAACTTATTCACCGTATTTGCCGCATTATCTGCCACCAGTAAGGCAGATAGAATTACAGTCACCGCGGGAGAATCAGTCAATGGATTTCCACCGACTTCAGCAGCAAGAACTCGTTTACCCTTGTCTGGATTGGTTCTCAAAGCGTGCACAATTCGTTGCACTTGCTGCTTAGTATTGCCTCGAACCAAAATACCGATTGAGGCACTAGGAGCGTCTTTATGAATTTTGGAGACAACTTCAACTACTTTTTCCACATCATTTAAAAGAATCGATTCGTGTGTATCGCCTGCGGATTGGACGACCGCGTACCCTTTTTTTCTTTTCGTTGGTGGAGCCGATTCATGGTGCGTAAAATCATTTAGCCATAAATCAGCGCTGTTTTTTGATTTTTTCTCGAGGATTTTTGCGTCCACTGCATTTTCAAAAACAGTATTCACCGCTTCAAGCACTGGGGGTGTACAACGCCAACTTGCCTCAAGACGGCGCATATGCACGCCTGCTTCTTCGCCGCCAAGTGAATCGCTGAGCCCCCTGAGGAGTGCTGGCTCACCTCCACGAAACCCATACAAACTTTGTTTGACATCACCAACGAAAAAAAGTGACCTATCTTTATTGTGAAATTCTTGGTGTATCTCCTGCACGATTGGTTCAAGAATTCTCCACTGGTTAAGGGAAGTGTCTTGAAATTCATCAATCAATAAATGGTCTATCGAACCATCCATCCTGAATTGTAATTCAAGTAATCGGTCTTGTTCAAGGCAATCAATCGCGCCGCTATTGCCCAGCTCGTACGTCACATCGTCGAATGAATACAGTGCTCGATCATGCTTTGCCTGCATCCATGAACCCCACAATGCGTGCATCAGATCGTATGTGCTCTCATTTTTGGCAAATACATCATTCGCTATTGTGTTAAGGGCATGCTGAATTAGCGGGTCATATGCGCTCAGTATTTTTTTTTCAAGATCAACAGATGAAAATTTATCCATTCCCTTCACGATGTTCTTTGCAACACCGCCTGTGAGAAATGACTTCCAGTCACCCTTTTTCACGTTTTCGACCGACTTCACGCCTGCCTTATCAAACGTTTTATTCTTGATGTCGAGTGCACTGATTGCATCTAAACAACGATCAATTTCTGTTTGAGAGATAGGTTTTCTTTTTATGCCCCACTTCCACACTTCTTCTGGCGCGCCTCGGATTTGAAAAAATGTGTCATCTTTCAAACTCTCAATTGTCCCGTAAATGGGGACTTTTGCACCAAGTTTACTAAGGAGAATTTTCTCCGCTAGTTGTTTTGTGGTTCCCGAGTCAGTTGCGACTCGAATTACAGCGTCTTCAAAAACTTGTTGTTCATTTACTTCATCAAGTATTGACCAGCCCTGTGTAAAGCCAAGCATGTCAGAAAATGCCAAAGCAGTTTTGACGAAGAAACTATCAATCGTACAAATGTTTAATCTATGAAGCACTGCAACTAGTTTTCGCAATATAACGACACAGTCATTGTTACTTTTAATTTCTGGAACAACGCTTTGAAGCTCCACAAGTTTCTCTGGGCATAAAATTGCTTCTGAGAGCATGTCCACAATTCGGTCGCGTATCTCACCAGCAGCTTTTCTACTAAACGTGGTAGAGAGAATAGTTTTTGGATCGATTTCGTTACCGTCTTTTCCCTTCATTGCAAGTAGCCGAATAAATCGATACGCAAGTAACTGCGTTTTGCCCGACCCAGCAAGCGCTTGGATAATTTGTACTCTTTTGAAATCATTCATCGTTGCCCCCTTCTGTTTCTTCTAAAACATTGCTGTCTTGGCATATCCACGAATAAAGTTCGCTGAATTTAGGCGCCGGGTCAGTGGGCGTATCTGGATATTCGTTATCTACTATTGCGATAATAGTTTTGTTAATAGTTGGTTCTAGTTCAGCAAGAACATCTGGCTTCGGTGTCAATAAGTCAATCCCGCTTGTTTCTTCCCTGTCTGCAATTTTAAAGAAGCCCAGCGACACATTTTCTTCACTTAAATCGTACTTTTCAAGGAGAGGGAATTCAGAAAGCAGTTTCCGATACAGAGGAAGTTGCAAATCAATCCACTCTTTTTTCTTCGATTTGAAATGTGCAGAATTTGCAGTCGTTTTACCTGTTTTATAATCAAGAACTCGAACATTGCCTTTGTCGTTCACTTCGATACGATCAATTGTTCCTCGAATAGTAAACTTTCGGCCGTCCACTTCTATTTCTTTCGTTTTGAATTTCTCTGTATAAAGAATTTTCCAACCTTCTCTCGCCGTTTTCGCCTGGTGTTTTGCAAATATTCTCAGCCGATATCTGGCAAGTTCAAGTTGGATTTGTATTTTTTTATTGAGATGCGGACCAAACTGTCCCCGCGCTACTTCATCCAGCATTGACATCACTTTGGATTCAATTTGTTTGACATCCCTGCAAGTTTTCATCTTGTTGTCATCTCCAAAGCGTTGTAACACGCTGTGAATAAAAATTCCAAATAATTTAGCGTCGAGTTCAGTACTGCCTTCTTCGGCAACTTTTAAACCCATAACATGCTTCAACCAAAAACGATATGGACAAGAAATATACGTCCTAAAGCCCGTTACGCTTAGTTGATTCAATGGCTCATAAGTAATTTCTGATGGTTTTGGCAATGGTATTCCACCACCGACAACAGGAGAAGAATATTGAAGTGGCACCTCGGGGCTCTCTTTTTCAACCGATACGACAAGTGCAGATGCACGCGATGCAAACTCAATTGAGTCCATACTCCGCATCAACAAAGGGCTTGGAGAAACCGGGTCTCCCTTTGTATTTTTCCTTCCAACGACCCAAGAAATCGAACCAACTTCTTGCCTAGCATGTTGCATTGCCAAAACTGCGTGTGCATCCCTCGCCATGCGCCTATCAATTGTTTCTATGCCGAGTGCCTCGCGAAGATTATCCGGCAAAAAAGCATCGCTAGGATTACTCGTTCCACCCAAGTCCGCGGCCATACCCACGACTATGAGGTTCGGTGTATCAACTGCCATGCCTTCTAGCCAGCCAACTGTCTCCACAGCATTTGGGTCAGGCAATTCTGCAATAGTATCATTTTCTAACTCACTTACGATAAATCGAATTACTTCCGAAACGTGAACATTCCCTACTGATGCCTGAACGTCTTCAGGCAGTGCGTCAATTGCATCGAGCACTCCAAAAATTTTCTGTAAGGCCTTAAGTTTAACACTGGTTCGATCTAGTTCCTCTTCGCCATAAATTGAAAGAAGCAGATCGCGTAGTGATGTACCGCATTGGCTAAATGAACGATCTGTTGTTTCTTGGTCGACGTACTCTCCAAAGAAATCATAAACTTTTTTATAGAGATCGACTAATGAATCGTATTTATTTTTACATCCTTGTGGAAGAAACCACTTCCCTCCGTTGATTCGGCTTGGCAGCACCTCTTCAGAATACTTAGCGAGCAACGACAGAGTTTCTTCACTCACTTCAATTTTGTTTGCAACATCTTGATGGCGGAGAAGAGAAGCATATGACTTATATGACTGTGTAGAAATAAAGTCTGCTATTGCAGAGAGAAGTTGCATTTCAGAGGTTCTAAGAGTTGGGAATCCCGCTGCGTGCCGACAACGTACATCTTGCCCACGCAAATACCTCTGGAGGATTGGGACAAGCTCTTCGTCAGTGGACACAACAGTTATTTCGTCTGAAGAGACAGTCCCTGACAAGTTTGAAAGTGACCGCACTACACACGCTGATTGCGCACTTGGTGAACCGGCTACTTGAATTGAATTGCTATCAATATCGATTGTTTTGGCATCCCAATGCTCTTGTCGCAACACACCGTGCGAGTCAAATCCCTCTAGCTCCGTTTCTGGAGCTCGAACGAGCACTTCTACTTGTACACCCTGTGACAACAGTCTATCTATGAACATTGTTACGCTCTTAGGGATGTCCGATGCTCCACAAAGAATTAAGCGTTTCGTTTCGCCTAAATGCAAATTTGTACTCCCCGTTGCTAGATTGAGTTGCTGTAACTCAAAGATAGCACACTCGCTTTGCGAAAGAATTAGTTCTACATGCGTTTGAATTTCAAGCAACAACGAAAAGCGTTGCGCTGCTTCTGGTGTAAATGTATTTTCTAAATATTCTGAGTGAGGCCATGAAGAGGCATCGACCGAGAGCCCAACACCAGAAGTCGCCCGAATTGTTTCCCACACTTTTTTTGCAACACGAAGCCAAGCAATAAAATCACCCTCATTGAGCCGACGGGTGCCGACAAGGAGTTCCAATTGATCAGGCGGAATACGTTTCAATACTGCAACTGTCGCAAGTAGCACGCACTGAGTATTTGCAATACGGAGATCAGTTGGTAGAAAGAGACGAAGGCATTGTGTGGGCGTAACAATTGGAGGGAGCTCCATTGCTCTACCTGCACTATTCGCATCATTTAGTAGAAGCGTTCGTAATCTACGCGCTGTTGCTTTGCCAGATACGAGTACAAGCAACTCTTTTGCAGACCCAAGTTCGCCATCTAAATAGTGCTCTTGCAACCACTTGGAAACCTTTGGAAGAAATGGCTTGTCCCAGCCCAGAAAATGTCGTTGCATCGCATCCATGAAGTGAGAAGAATACCACAACAGAAATTCGAAACCTGACCACAATATGTCACCTCAAAACAACTATATATAGAGAATGTTCCACGGGATACACACCAAAACTAGACAACTTCATGCGCTGTAATATGTTATAGCGCATGCCTCTAGTACCGATAAAAACCTCAAAAAAAATACACTGCGCAAGTTTTTGTTATTTCTCGACTTGTGAAGATGGGCAAAGAAAAAAAGAAAAAAGGGTCTATTAGGTGGTTAAATTAGTGTGGAACTGCCGATAACCTACAAGGCGAAGTGGTGGAACGTCCTCGAGTAACAGATGCCCGAAAGGGCACTCGTTGCGTTCCTTCTCTTCTCTTCTCTTCCATCACCCTTGGGTCTCTGACCCAAGGGTGATTTTTTTATCTACGGTTGCGGAGGTGGATAAAAATAATAACAAAAGGAGCAGCGACATCAGTCCAAAACCATGGGCCTGCATTACCGGGAGCGAAATTGTCCGCAACAATCATTTGGTAGACATGCCCTGCTGCATCACCCCACAACCAGATTGAAATTGCAACAACCGTTGCAAGGCGAAATGATTTTGATCCCTTTAATGCACACAAACCTAGCACGCCAACGACTGCATTTGCAATACCAACTTCCCACTGGAACGGGCTGTTCGACCAGCCGATTCCAGCGGCCGCAACGTCTCCCCAAAAACAATGCAATATAAATGTGTAAATACCTACAAGCCCAACAAAAAGAAACAACATCCAAAACTCGAACGGCTCCCATGGGTGTCCTGCCTTTTTATTTTTTCTTTTTACATAGCCAATTGTTCCAAGGATGAACGCTAGTCCAAAGGCAATTAAGGACGTGTTCTCAAAAAAGAATTCGATTGAGTTATCTATCATAGTTGCTCCATTTCTATTACTCGGTCACATAGAGCCGATGCCTCTTCAAAATCATGGGTTACAACAAGTGTTGACACGTCTGCCTTTACAATAATAGCACGAATTGTTTCGCGCAGTTTTTCATTGAGCGAAACAAACGGTTCATCAAACAACAACAATCTTGGCTTCGTAACAATCGCCCTGCCAATTGCCACGCGACGTCGCTCTCCTCCGCTGCACGAAGAAACCTTTTGTTTTGCAATAGTTGCTAAATCAAGTTGTTCAAGAATGTGTAAAACGTTTGGTTTTTTTTCGCCGCGCGCTTGCAGGGGAAATGAGATATTTTGCTCAACAGAAAGATGTTCGTAAAGCGGTTGGTCTTGCATCATGATTCCAACGCCTCGCTCGTGCGGTTTGGTGTGTGATACATCGTTACCATCAACAAGCACAAGGCCGAGCATCGGTGAAACCAAGCCAATAACACAATGAAGAAGCGTTGATTTTCCACACCCTGATGGGCCAACAAGTGCGACGAGTTCACCATCCTCAATGTTCATAGAAAAACCATCAAGTACACGTTCCCCATGGGAATATTCGTGCGTAAGGTTCTCAACAACAAGTGACATCCGAGTAGCATACACGGATGCTTACACCATTATTACTTGTTACTCTTTCATTCACTGCGCCTGCCCCAACTGCGAATCCAGAAGCACCGCAAGGCACATTCACATTTACTGTCGTCGATTCCGATGGCAACAAAATTCCCGCACGACTAACATTTATGAGTGAAGATGGCGAAGCAAAAGATTTATTCCCTAATCCAGACGCCGACCCAAAAAAATTAGCTGTTCGCAAACACGCCATCTACACATTGGATGGCGAGGGTACCGTTACGGTTCCTGTAGGATCTTGGGATGTGATGGCATCGCATGGAATCGAATGGTCAATTGATGAAACACATATTGATGTTGAAGAAGGTGGGGAGTACACGTGGGATGCAGCCCTTGTGCACGAAATTGACTCCACGGGCTGGGTCAGCGGTGATTTTCATTTACATACGTTGACACACAGCGGGCATGGTGATTCGAACATGAACGAACGTATCATTTCGATTATTGGCGAGGGCGTTGAGTTTGCTGTCGCAACCGATCACAATCACAACACCGATTACCAGCCAACAATTGATTCGGTCGGCGCAAACGACCATCTCACAGCAGTTGTTGGGAACGAAGTTTCATCTCCGTACGGCCACTTGAACGCTTTTCCGCTTGATGTAGAGGCAAAAGTGGTTAACCAAAAATTAGAAGCCCCTGAACTCTTTGCACTTATACGTGCTGAAAAAAACGCATTCGGAGTCACACCAATCATTCAAATCAACCATCCCCGCTGGGGAAACATTGATTACTTTGGAAGGCGCGGGCTTGATCCCGTGACTGGCGAATCAGATGATGAACGATGGTCGTGGAATTTTGATTCAGTTGAAGTGCTCAACGAAAATTACGGGTGGGGATACCACGATGCTGAGGTTTCTGATGTGCCAACACGTAAAAGTCGGCACA
>CAZURP010000076.1:0-7654 GCA_964623715.1 uncultured Isosphaeraceae bacterium
ACGTTGCAATCTGTCAGAGATTTGGCGTGAAGTGACGAATTTGCCTGACGTGCCTGCATTTGGTGAATCATTCACGCGAAAGAGCATGTGTAAAGTTGGCTCATCAACAGCGATTCGAGCAATCGGGTTTGGTTGCTCTGGGCATGCAATCGTATCGCCAATTTCAAAATCTCCAATACCTTCGACTGCGCATAAATCGCCAACAGAAACAAGTTCTGCTGGAGCGCGTCCAAGGTCTTTGAAACGATACACTTTTTGTGCGCGGGTTTGGCGGTGTTCGTGTTCGTGGCACACGGTGACCGCTTGGCCAGCGGAGAGTGCGCCAGCCATTATTCTTCCAATTGCAATTCTGCCAGCGTACGGAGAATAGTCTGCACTTGCAATCAACATTTGCAAAGGAACATCCGCGTAACCAACTGGTGCAGGCAGGTGCGACAAAATTGCATCGAGCAGCGGTTGCATGTCCCCTTCGTGCACGCCTTCTTCCGTGTTTGACCAACCATCGCGACCAGAAGCATAAATGACTTGGAAGTCTAATCGTTCATCACTTGCGTCAAGTGCGACGAGCAAATCAAACACTTCGTTGACAACCTCTTCGACGCGTGCATTCGGGCGATCGCATTTATTGACCACAACAATAATCGGGTGATCAAGTTCTAACGCTTTTCCTAGCACAAACCGAGTTTGTGGCATTGGTCCTTCAAACGCATCGACCAGGAGCAAGACACCATCTGCCATTTTAAGCACGCGCTCAACTTCACCGCCAAAATCCGCGTGACCTGGCGTATCAATAATATTAATGCGGCATGTTTCATCTGCATGCTCTCCAGAATGCGGCCTGTAGGTCACCGCGCAGTTCTTAGAGGTAATCGTAATACCGCGCTCTTTTTCAAGGGGGTCTGAATCGAGGATGCACTCAGCTTCGTCCCTATTCAGTTGCATGGCGCCACAAAAAGCAAGCATGGAATCGACAAGCGTCGTCTTACCATGGTCAACGTGCGCAACGATGGCGACGTTTCGTAAATTTGGATCTGCGGTATGGAGCATTTTTAGTTCTTTCAATAAAAGAGTGGAACGACGTATTCTACCTGAACCAATGAGCATTGGGGTATTATGGTGCGTATGTCAAGCCAATCAATACAACTCACAGAAAACATGCAAAAGTGGATGCGTTCGCACGCTTGTAGACCCTCTCAATCCATGCAAGAACTTTGCGCCGAAACCCTACAACTCGAAGACGGCGAAATGTTGACTTCGCCCGAGCAGTTACAATTTCTCGCCTTCTTAGCACGTTCGATAAACACGACCAATGCAATCGAAGTTGGCGTTTTCACGGGTGCGAGTGCGCTTGCGATTGCAGAAGTATTACCAGAGGGCGGAACGATTGTTGCTTGCGATATTTCTATGGACTACATCGGGTACTGCTCGCCAGCGTGGGAGCAAGCCGGCGTTGAAGATAAAATTGATTTGAGGATCGCGCCCGCAATCGATACGCTGCAAGCACTTCTCGACGAAGGCAAAGCAAACACGTTTGACTTTATATACATCGATGCAGACAAAACAAACAGCAAGAATTACTACGAGTTAGGTCTCAAGCTACTCCGCGCGGGAGGCATCATCGCTATCGACAATATGTTCTATGGCGGGCAAGTTGCGGACAGCTCTATCGATGACGCAAACACAATTGCAACACGAGAACTGGCATCATTTCTACTCGCTGATTCACGCATAGATTACTCACTCGTGCCCATTGGAGATGGGCTCGCCCTCGCTAGAAAGCGCTAACCGCCAATTAATCTACCCGCGGTAGATTAATTGGCGATTAGAGTACAATGAACGAATGCGAAAAGTTCTATTGCTATTGTTACTCGTGTCAGTTGCGGGGTGTAAAAGCGTCGAACGTCTTGGTGACCAAAAACGCGCAAAACGCGCGGAGTCAAGATACATCGGCGAAGTACCCAATATGCTCAAAGGCACTGTGAAACACCACGTTGCGTTGATGGGGTACGACTCAACGTACAGTGATAAGTTCGAACCATACGTGAGCGCAGGGTACGGGCTTGTGATTGGATTACGAGGGACTGGTTCAAGCGAAATTCCACCACAAGTGCGTGCGCACATGATTGCTGACCTCGCTCGAAGAGGCGTTGGGCAATCGACCCAGGGCTTTGGAAGTATGACTCCAGACGAACTTATCAACTCTGATGATACTGCCGTTGTAATCGTGGAAGCTGTCATTCCTCCCGCAGCAACTGGAAGAAAGCCAGCGCGCTCCAACATGCGCCCGGACCACCCTTCTCTCAACGGCACAACGTTTGATGTGCATGTCTTTACAGAGCCGAGCAGTTCGACGTCGAGCTTAGAGGGTGGAATATTATTGCCAACTTATTTGCACCTTGGACAATTGTCGACCGGCAAAGGGCAATCAAGAGAAATTGCAGTCGCATCTGGCCCTTTGTTCATCAATCCATTTGCAGACCCAGAGTCCGTCGGCAAGGATTATGTGCATAGAACCTCAGGAAGAATTCTCGACGGTGGCGAGGTCATGGTTAACATGCCTATGCGACTCGTGTTGCTCGACCCGAGTCATGCACGCGCTTCGGTTATTCAAACTGCAATCAATCGGGTCTTTCCTGAAGAACTCGGACAAGATGGTCCAACCGCACGTGGCATTAATGACGAGCAGCTCGAAATTCGTGTGCCCCCTTCGTGGAAAAACAAAGTCAATGAGTTCATGGAAATCATGACGCATATCACGTTACGAGTGCAAAACCCAGAAACCATTGCCCTGCAAATTAAACGGATGCTTGAGCGCGACCCAAGTCCACGAAACGCAGACGCCGCAATTTGGCGGTGGCGCGCACTTGGCGTACGAGCGTTGCCCATCATTCGTCAACTTTATGAACACCCAGACGAGATTCCCCGCCTTGCTTCACTTCGAGCTGGAGGTGGTCTCAAAGACCCAATGAGCGTACCGCATCTTATTGAAATGGCCAGCGCTGACATCGGCCTCGCAAGTCGTCTCGACGCACTCGATATTCTCAAGGAAATGCCAACCGATTTTCGAATTGAAGTCGGGCTTCGCCCCCTGCTTAATGTTGAAGATCTTGAAATTCGCTTAAAGGCAACCGAAACCCTTGTCTCAAGGGACGACCCCTCTATTGAAAAATACACAGTGCAAGAAAAATTTGATTTGATTATGGTCACCTCAGACTACAACACAATCTACGTAACCCAAACTGGCGTCCCTCGAATCATCCTCTCTGGTGATATCAGTATTACTCGACCACTCACTATGCAAACGTGGGGTTCCGATTTGCTCATCAAAGAATCCAAAACAAATCCAAACACAGTCGAAGTAATGCACCGAGATATTGCTGGCAACTCTTCTCTGCACGATGGCATATCACCTAGCTTGCCTACCTTCACTATGTTCCTTGCACACAAAAGTACACCCGAAGCCCCAGCGCCTGGGTTGGACCTTACGTACAGCAGAACTATTGGCGCAATACATGCTCTTTGGAGGCAACAGTACCTCGACGCAGACTTTAAAGTTGAACAAGATCGGTTGCTCGCTGCAATCCAGCGACTTACAACTGAAACAACGTACACACCACGCCCTGAGTTTGGCGAAGACGAAGCCTCGGAAGAACAACCTCGCTTTATGCAGAGCCCGCCGGTTGAATCTCCACCTGAAGAAGCGCCCTCTGGCGTGAAACCGTAACGCGCAATTCTCAGTATTAAACGTGGGTATTCCCTGTTTTTCCCTAGGCTCAGCCCTTATTTTCGCTACTATGTGCACTGTAGACCCAATCAGTAAGGGTGCCCACAAGAACACCGTCGTTCTTGGTCTAAGGGATGGCTTTAGGATGAAGCCGTGACAAGTGACAGGAGGTCTTTTTTTCATGCGGTTAGCAAAAATTACAATTGCAGGTTTTAAGTCATTCGCCGACACAACTGAGTTTGTGTTTGATGAACCAATTATTGGCATTGTCGGACCAAACGGTTGTGGCAAGTCAAACGTTGTCGATGCAATTAAATGGGTTCTCGGAGAACGATCAGCAAAGAGCTTACGTGGCGAAGCAATGCTTGATGTCATTTTCGCTGGCTCTGCAGTTCGGAAACCCCTCGGTGCTGCGACTGTCACACTCACCTTTGATAACCCCGTAACAAATACAGATGAAACAGAACCATCCAGCCGCAGATTTCTCTCAGTTGATACAGATGAAGTTGGTGTCACCAGGCGACTCTACCGAGATGGACGAAGTGAATATTTAATCAATGGAAACAAGGTTCGGTTAAAAGATATTCGAGAGCTGTTCCTCGACACGGGTATCGGCACAAACGCGTATTCCATTATTGAACAGGGCCGAGTTGCTGCTATGTTGCAAGCAAACCCAAGTGAACGCCGTGGCATTCTCGAAGAAGCTGCAGGCATTGCTCGATTTAAAACTCGACGAAAAGAAGCCGAACGAAAACTTGAACGAACGGAAGTCAACCTTGTTCGTGTTCGCGAACAACTCGCCTCCACAGAACGCCGACTTCGAATCGTTCGAGGACAAGCAGAAAAAGCTCGCAAATTCACCGGACTTGACGAACGACTTCGCATTATTCGCAAAGATGTTGTACTCGACCAATTCCACGAATTGCACACGCAACTGCATGGCCTCACGAGCCGCCTCGCTTCACTTGAAGAAGAAAGGCGAGGCGTTGCTGAAACTGTCATCGAACAGGAAGATGAAAAAAGACAAGCGGAAGTTGACCGGCATAATCTACAAGCGACACACCAAACGTTGATTCAGCGTTCCACTGAACATGCTTCAACAATTCGACACTCTCAACAGCGAGTCGAAATGATGGACCGTTCGATCCAAGAATCGAACGAACAAGTCGTTGATGAAAAAACGCGACTAGAAGAACTTCAAGGTCGTGAATCGTCACTCTCTCAACAACGCAATGATGCTTCTTCCCAAATCGCCACATCCAGCGAGAGACTCGCTGAAATCGACACGCAAGTGGAACAAATAGCAAACGAGCATGCCACGTACCAACAAAAGGTTGTCGCGTTACAAGACACGCTTGCAACGATTCAAGATGAGTTAGAAGAGCAAACAAGTAAACAGTCGCATTTACATGCCGTCGCACAATCAGCAAAAGAGCGATGGAACAGCCAGAAAGAACAGCAAGAACGCACAACAAACAATAAGCATACAGCAGAAATTGAATTACGGACGTTGCAAGCAAATCGCGAGTCAACAACTGAATCTATTAGCGAAGCAAAGCGAACGGCACAACAACACGAAGCTGTTTTGCAATCGCACGACAGCGCTGCTCATTCTCTCGGAGAACTTGCAGAACAACTAACCGGTGATCTTGAAACGATGCGACATCAACGCGCTGGATCTGGCTCACGCCTTCACTTACTCGAAGAAATGCAACACGCACGCGAAGGATTGACCGATGCCGTGAAGCATGTTCTAGACAACGACGAACTCTTCCCGCAAGTCAAGGGCATGCTCGGCGATGCTATCGACGCAAACCATGCAGATGCACATCTTGTCGAAATCGCACTTGGGAATAATGTGCAGCTACTGCTTGTTGAAAACAATGAAGCAGTCGAGGAAGTAGAAACCGAACTTGGCGACGTGAACGGTCGAGTCGGATTGCTTCCAATGCACCAGACGAATGACAACGCCAGCCTTGCGCACGCCCCTGCAACGCCATTACTTTCCTTGCTGCAAATTGCTGATTACGCAAAGCATGCTGCAGCAAAAATACTTGGTCGCACTGCAGTGGTGCCGAACATGCAAACAGCCATATCCCTTCGGGACACAATGCGCGGATGGCGTTTCGTCACAAAAGAAGCTGAACTTATTGAACCAGACGGCAGGGTTTTTGTTGGCAAATCGAGTACTGGCGACCAAAAAGGCTGGCTCACTCGCCGTATCGAAATCAATGCGCTTACAGTGGAAGTTTCGGCGCTTGATCAACAGATTGAACAACGCCAAACACAACTCGGTGATTTGCTCGACGAGAGCGAGCAAGCTAAACAGCAACAACGTGATTCCGCATCAAGGGTCCGCGACGCACGGAACTCGGTTGTCGAGCACGAATACCAATTACAACGCATTGACGATGACATCAGTCGATGCACGCGGCAAGTCCACGTTCTTACCGAAGAGCACGAAGAACTGCAACTACGTATCACGACGAGCGAATCGCAATCTATCGAAGCGGAAAAAGAAGCCTGTAACCTTACGACACGCATTGAATCACTGACTTCGAGTCGCGCATCCGAACGTGAAAGCCTCGATGCAGCACTCTCGCAATCAGAAGCAAAGGCAGAAGCTCTGACTGCCGCTCGAGTCGACCTTGGGCAAGTTGGCGAAAAACACGAGGCCGACCGCCGAGAATTACGACACATAGATGCTGCTCTTGAAGAATCCGTAAGACAAAGAAACTTGTTAGAAGACCAAATCACAAGACGCGAGAGTCAAATTACACAATTTGAAACTTCCAGACTCGAAAGTCAGGAAGAGATTGACCGCTGCAAAGAAGTTGCAGAGCATTGCAAGGTTGAGCTCAATGCTTTTACCGAAAAGGCCGATGCAGCAGACCGTGTAGTTGAGCATTGCGCAACAACACTACAAGCCTCAAGAGAACTCGGCGAACGGCTCGTGCGAGATTTTCACGCGCTAGAACTTAGCCGGCGTGAAGCAGAAATCAACCGCGAGAACCTGGAAGATAGAACATTTGAAGAACTTGAGCTTGATGTAAGTGCTTCCTACGCAAGTTGGCGGCAAAAAGAGCAACGACCAGAACGCCCAACCGACAACCGGGCAGAGATGGAAGAGGAAGGCAACCTTCTTCGAGCTGAGATTAAAAAACTTGGGAATGTCAACCTAGATGCAATCGAAGAAGAAAACAACCTCGATGAACGCAATGTTTATTTAGCACAACAAGTGATCGACATTGATTCTTCAGTTGCATCACTCACGTCTCTGATTGATGAACTTGAGGAGCTGAGCAAGTCGAAGTTTGAAGAGACATTCAACATGATTCGTGAACATTTCTCTGGGCCACAAGGTATGTTCCGAAAGATGTTTGGTGGTGGCAGTGCAGATATTTTAATGTTGCCAGATGAAGATGGAAATATTGATTTGCTTGAAGCAGGTATTGAAATTAAAGCAAAACCTCCGGGCAAACAGCCACGCGTTATATCGCAACTCAGTGGTGGCGAACAAGCGATGACTGCTGTTGCACTTTTATTGAGTATCTTCAAAGCAAAACCATCCCCCTTCTGTATCCTTGACGAAGTGGACGCGGCGCTCGACGAAGCGAACACACACCGTTTTGCTAGCTCCCTGCACCACTTCCTGAAAGAGAGCCACTTCATCGTCATCACGCACCATAAACGTACAATGATCGAGTGCGACAAGTTGTATGGGGTGACTATGCAAGAACGAGGCGTATCGAAGCATGTCGCAGTCACCGTCGACGAAGTCGGCAACGAAGGCGAAATTTCTTCATCTGCGCACGAGAAACCCCAGAAAACCGAAATACCTCTCATCGAAACACCCAGCTAAAATCACCCCAAACCAAACTAATTTTTGTTTTTCAAAGTCACAGTCACTTTTAAAAACAAAAAGCCACC
>CAZURP010000077.1:0-6087 GCA_964623715.1 uncultured Isosphaeraceae bacterium
CAAGGCCTTGCGACAGTGCGGTTTTTAGACAGTGCCGGCGACGCGTTTCCTTTTTCGATTGATGGCGACCATAGTTTAGAAACGCTTAAGTACGTTGTTATTCATGGAAATGTCGCCGATATGAATGACAAAGGCGTCTTTACTATCAATGCAAACAAAGTCTGGGTGGGCGGCAAACCCTCCTACAATCATGAAAGAGCCGGTAGCGGCGAGTAACCAATTGCGTCTTTTTATTCCTCAGAGACGTTTTTTTATAAAAGCAGCATAACTTGTTGGTATATCAACAATTGCTCGACTAAAATGCGCTAAAACTCCCCAGAGGTGCAATCACTCACTTTCCCATCGTTACTGCTTGTAAACACAGCACTTGCGCCACATTTAACCCAGTTAAATGTCTCTGAGGAATTAAAAAGCTTGAAAGTGACCTAAGTCAAGATTTCTTGCTTTTGTATCCTGGTCTAGCTCTGATACGATGGGTGGAATGTCAAGGTACAGAGAGAACAATGGTTTGCGTAGCTTTAGCCAGCTAATCAGACCTTGGAGTGGGCAAATCACTATTGTGGTTATTCTTGTTGGCATGCTTGCGCTCGCCGACATGGTTTTACCGTGGGCACTTGCCTTGCTTGTTGATGATGTTTTTCCAGCACTTGCGACCAAGAATGGCGGTTGGGAATTGCTGACCATAATTCTCGTTTCACTATGTTCAATTTACGTATTGCGCAACGTGCTCTTCTTTATAAGTCGCATGATTTCTGTTCGAGTTAGTGAGCATGTCTGTTTTAACTTACGACAACGATTGTTCGATCACATGCAGCAACTCGGTATGGATTTCTACAAATCAAACCGTCCAGGAAAAATCAGCTCCCGTGTTATGGACGACTCATTCCGAATTCAAACGTTCATTCAGGATAAATTACCAACGCTTCTTAGGTACACCATTGAATTCCAGATACTTTTAATCCTTTTGTATGTAGTGAACTGGAAACTTGCACTTGCTAGCACGCTTGTTTTACCATTGCACCTTTGGACGTACAAAAAATTCTACCTTCCCATACGAGACAGCCACAACCGGGCCCAAGAGCATCTTGCAGAAGCACATGGCAGTCTCGTTGAGTCATTCATGGGAGCGCAGGTTATTAAGGGGTTCTCCGCGGAAGAACGCGAATCAGAATCATTCCTGCAAACGATTCGTGCAGGCCGTGAAGATCAGATAAAAACAAAACGTTTTCAGTTTGCCCAAAAAGTTATCGCCGACTTACTTGTTGGCGCAGGAACTGTTTTACTTCTTGGGTATGGTGCATGGGAAGTCTATGCAGGTAGTATGACTATTGGGATTTTCCTTATGTTCTTCTGGTACGTCCGGATGCTGTACCCCGCTGTACTCGAAATCATCAGTGGAACAGGACACTTCTCCCAAACCTCTGCGAGCGTTGACCGTGTACTCGATATGCTCGATGAACCAGTCGATGAAATTGCATACGACATGCGTACGCGCACACAAACCATTCAACTTGTTGGGCCGATTGAATTACAGAACGTTTCGTTTGACTTCGACGAGGATACGAAAGTCCTTGAGCGCATCAACCTCTGCATTGATGCTGGTGAACATATCGCAATCACTGGACCAAGTGGTGGTGGTAAAAGTACGCTTATTAGTTTGTTGCCTCGTTTCAACGACCCAACTGTAGGAACAATTACAATTGGTGGGCACAACATCAAAGACATGCGTTTGCAAGATGTCCGCGGAATGTTTGGTGTTGCGTTCCAAGATGCATTCTTATTCAATTCAACTATTCTTGACAACCTTCGATATGCTCGACCAACCGCAACTGCAGAAGAAATTATTGAAGCATGCAAACTCACTGGTGCGCATGATGTCATCGACCGGCTTCCAAAAGGGTACGACACAAGAATTGGCGACCAGGGTGTCGAACTCTCACATGGGCAAAAACAACGGATTAACCTTGCAAGAGCACTCGTTCGTAAACCACAAACACTTATTATTGATGAGATAACTGCTTCTATTGAAGCAGATGCTGCAAAAACAATTATTAAAGCGGTTCTCGACCATATGTCTGGGAGAACGGTCATAATAGTCACACACGACCAAGCAATTCTTCAATTAGTGCATAGGGTTGTGACACTTGATAACAAAACCATTACGAATGATAAACATAGAGACACCGTTACTATGAAACACCCTGCAGCAAAACTTGGCGCCCTTCTTCTCTCTTCAGCAGTGTTCTTTGGTTGTTCGACAACCACGTCAACAACCCAATCTATCTCGATGGAAGAACCCAAAAGCACAGGTATTATTTTTGAAGAAGAAAAGCCCGTTGATCTTATCGCGCTTGCGAATGCCCTAGATGCGATGATGGCTAAAAAAGTAAGGCCCATTACGTATACGGAGCCAAAAAATCCAAGCGCACCAACGTCCCCGAGCCCCGCTGAAATTGCGGACTTAATTGAAACTCAAGAACAAGTTGCCTGCACTAAGTTGCTAATAGATCTTCCACGGCTAAACGAAACTGAACTTGATGAAGTTATACGTCGGCTTACTAATTCATACGGTTTAGACCATGGGTATAGCCTTGGAAAGGATTCGCTCGATGGTATGTTGCCATCCATGAAAAGAGGCGTGGTTCCATTAATCACACTCACGAAGAAAAATGGGGAGAGCACGAAAATTATTCGGCTTGCACACCAAACATTTCTTTCGCAACCAAACCAACTCTGGGTTGAAGGATATGAAATCACAAGTACTGGCTTCTCTGGGAACACCGACGCAGAGTACGCTACTACGTATGCAACGGACCTTCTACATGCACTCGATTCAATGCGGGCAAACTTAAGTGTCCTCGATTTAGAAAAGAAAATTATTCAGTTGAGTTACGTGGACGCTTCAAGTGCAATCACCATGCTAAATGGATTGGGCGTTACATCCTTCTCAAACGCAAACGAAGTTCCAGACACAGTAGATTGGGACGCGTTGCCATATGTCGTTCAAATTCCAGAACCAACAGGGAAAGACACTGGCTTAGTTGGTGGTTCAGGGATTAAAGGCGGTAACTTCGGACTCACCATGGTTCCTTCATCCGCTGGTGAACTTGGTGAGAATACGATTTCATCACCAATGACCCAAATCATGGTCTTCTTCGATCCCGCTCGACCTGAAACTTTCAGCGACGTGCAAACAATGATTACGCACCTTGTTGACCGCGCTGCACGTCAAATATTTATTGAAGGCATGGTGCTTGAAATCAATGAAGATGGCATCAAAGACATGGGAATCAACTGGAGGATGTTTGATGCAAACACTGATCCGTCTTTCCTTGATATTAGTGCAGGCAAAAGTAACGCTGGCGCTGATGGCGACACGTTCAATCTGACGTTGCTTGACCTTAACCTTGAACGCGCTTTTACTCGGTTCAATGAATGGTGGTTTGATGTTGATATTCGCGCGATGGTTCGGGACGGCAAAGCAGAAATCTTATCTCGCCCAAGCATACTCACATTAAACAATCGACAAGCAACGATTCGCGTTGGAGAAGACATTCCGATTGCAACAAGCACTGCTGGCATGAATAACGCCGACATGCTTTCGTTTAATTTTAAATATTTACCTACTGGTATCATGCTAAACATTCGTCCGCGAATTGCTGAAGACGGCAAAGAGGTCAGCATGATGATTGACACAATTGTTTCTTCCGCTGTTCCGGGCGCTGACTTGGTCATTCGAGATACGGCTGGCATAACACTTGCATCAGCACCCACCATCGCAAGTAGGCGAGTGCAAACCTACGGCATCATTCCAAACAACACCCCATTTATTATTGGCGGTCTTGTAAACAAAGAACAACATACTGTGGAAGACAAAGTGCCATTACTTGGCGACCTTCCACTCATAGGTGGACTTTTTCGTGCAAACCGAACAACCTCCAGCAAAACAGAAGTCATCATCGTGCTCACTCCACACGTGCTCCCAACAAGCGGTGAACTGCTTAGCGCGATGCCAAAAGACGACCCTCGTTTTGATGATTTTGGAAATGAATTGTTCCGTGATTCATACCGTATCAAAAATGAGGACGTTCTCGATTTAGCATTCATCGATAACAACGAGAGATTAACCCTCTACAGAGAAATCGTCACGAGTGCAATTGCAAGCAACTTCCGACTTGCAACAGACCCTGCGTTCTCCCCTTTTGCAAATGGGCATTTCCCAGGAGAGTCTGTGCTCGTAACAAGAATGATTTACGAACTGATTAAGCGACTCGACATCGCTGACAAAATTCAGCCCGCGCGCCTTGCCTTTTTCAAAGCTGAAACCCAAGGTGGCATGACGGTGCAATTTCTTGACCGTGCACTTGCAAAATCTGCTAACGAGCTCACCATGGAGGGTTTCTTCCGTGACTCAAGGGACCTCGCCATGGCAGTCATTTTCGAAGACGGCAAGGACATACCAACAGTCACAACCGCTTCGTGTCCAGACAGAGAAACATGGCGAGAACTTGTACGGGAGTTAAACCAACCAACACCAACAGGAGTTGAAAGGCAAACGTTTGTGATTCAAACGGAATCCGATTTGCTTCGACTGCGCAGAGCCGTCGCGCTTAAGCACTTCCTTGAATTGAACAACGGAAACCAAGCACTTGAACTAGATAGTTTCCAAGTTGGTCAATACGTACTTGTTCCAGATCTCGATCCAAAGCAAGTGCACATTGTTGACGCTGATGTTGCGAAGTATTTCTACCAGACAGAACATTACTACCACGCGACGCTTGATGCTATTCAAGAAGCCACAGACTGGCTTGAAGAATCCATTCAAGAATCTGATTTGCAAGCAAATTGAGCTAAACGAAGCAAGTTTGCTTTTTCGTAACTAACTTACGGCAATCCAATGTTTAACTCCGCTGTGTAGTAATCTTTCGGGTCGCGGAGTGTTTTGCGAATTACTTCTCTGCTTCGGACTGCTTGCAATGTGCCAAGTTTCCTATCCTTAAACATCAGAACCACAGGCTTATCTATGTCAAGTAAAGTATCGTTCAGGTAGAAAGTGATTCTGTCAACATCACTTTCATGGATCGTAATTGTTTGCCCAGAAATTGACGCAACAATTTTTGTTCTCGCTTTCGGTTCATCAACACCAAGCCAATAAAATTGTTCGTGCAGCACATCGTCTTGCACCCAGATAATTTTTTCGGGGTAAGGATTTCGTTCAAATTGAGCAAGCCATTCCAGTGCACTTGCTTCTTTTTTGTCCATCCAGTGCCCCTTTCCCTCGTGGGCCACTGCTTGGTGTATGTAAGCCTCTGGGTCATCACGTTGCAATATTGCAAGTTTCTGCTTCCATTCACTTGCAATTTTGTTGCGGTCATACGCAGCGTCCTCACTCCCAACATGCAAAGCAAACGCGATGTTTCTCAAACCATCGGGAACTGTTTCATTTGGATGCCCCGCCATCATGCCTGCGCCGGCAAGCCGATCTGCCATTCTCGGTGCAAGCTGGTAGACACCGTCACCGCCTGCGCTGTACCCAACTATATATACCTTGTTTGGATCAACGCCCTCATTTTTTACCATATGTGCAATAAGTGCTTCAAACATTGGGTCAATGTGTGATTGATGCCAAAGGTTCCATGTATCAGTCGGTGCGCGCGGTGCAACATACACACCCTCTTTCAATGTATACAGGTGTTTCTGATTCTCCCACTGACTAGTATTCACTTCTTCTGGAGCGCCTCCCCCACCGTGCATCGAAATCCAAAGCGATTTTTCGCCAAACGGCGCATCGCCGTATGTTGTAAACCAAAAAGGCATTTTCTTGCCTTCGTATTCAATTGTTTTGTCCTCTATTGTTACTTTTCGTTGCTTCCACAATTGAGCAGCATGATTCTCCGCAGCACGTTGCGTTAGATGTTCATTATCCAAATCAATAATAGTCTCTGCCTCGATTACTATCTCAACAAAATCGTTATTGGATTGCACAAAAAACGTGTCGCCCTTTGGCAACATAAATGTTACGTGGTCATTCGCGTCAGCGCTGTCGTGTTTTGTGGGCCCCTCAAGAATAATTTCGCCCTTTGCATT
>CAZURP010000077.1:6097-7584 GCA_964623715.1 uncultured Isosphaeraceae bacterium
ACGGCTTGTCGCTCGTCGTCCTTGTTCGTTGCTCGAACGCGGATCGGAATCAACACTGATTCTTGTTCAACTGCGTAGCGATCGGTCACATCAACTGCGCCGTATGTTGTTACCTCTGGCAACCAAACCAGTGGAAAGTGTTTTTCGCTTTCATTCCAAGTAACTGCAAAAATAGCGTGCTTCGGGTGTCCCTTTGTTGCCTTTGCTGCGGAACCATCAAACCACGCGACATCAACGTCGTCGCCCGTTGGCTCTGCCCCGCCTGTGTAATGCCAGCCGTTGTCCCAAAACTCTATCCACGAATGATTGCCACTCTCGTTGTACCAAAGCGGTGTTCCAGCAAATCGTGCTGGCACGCCAACACTTCGGCAGGCATCCACAAGAAGAATACTCAATCCAGTGCACGATGCCATGCCCGCTTCAATACTCTCAAAAGGTGACTGATCCGCTTTGGGTCGCTTCGTTGAATAATGCACATCGACCAAATCAAAAATGTTTTTGTTTAACAAAACTGTTGCTTCTGTCGGAGTGGTTGCTTCAGCGACAATGCCAGAAAAACGATTTTGAAAATCCCTGCGCCAATTTTCGCGCCGCTCATTCACGTTTGCGTATGGCAAAATGCAGTCAAAAAATACCTCTTCAGTAATCTGCTCTTTCCAAGGTGCGTTGTTCCATGCTTCGTACGCAAGGTCGCAATTCGTCAGCAAAAACTCCCCTGAAAGCGTTTTCAAATCGTCTTCCGGCATATGTGTGAGCAACCAGCCCATTCCCGGTTTCTGGCTCTCGGGTACTTCCCTAATCGCTTTCTCAATCTCAAGGCGATTGTCACCTGCAAAATCAAGTTGCTTCTGAAAATCCGCACCGCCTACCACCAACGCCAATACAAGTGAAATGAACATACGCCCACTATACACCCATCCTGCTTTTCCGCTTTCAAAGTGACAGTCACAATTGCAACCGACTGCCACCACTACCCTTAAGCGCAGTTGCTTTTCCGCTTTCAAAGTGACAGTCACTTTGATTACTTTTATTGGGGCTTGGGCACTGTGGCAAGACCTCGTAGTGGAATTGGTACAATACCGGTCTTCAAAGGAGAATTGACAGAAATGGAATGTGGAATTATTGGATTACAAGGCGTTGGCAAAACAACGCTGTTTACTGCCTTAACGGCGCATAGTGTTGCTGTGCAAATGGGGAGCATGAAACCGAATATGGGTATCGCGCCGATTCCAGACCCGAGACTTGCGAAAATTACTGAGTTTATCATCGCGCAAAAAGTGATTCCAGCGACCCTGCAAGTCGTCGACCTGCCTGGCGTACCTTCTGGCGGTTCTAACTTGAATACTGTCCTCGCCCACATTCGAAATGTCGATGCGCTTTGCCAAGTGGTGAAATGTTATGACGACTGTTCGCCTGAAAATGACATCGCTTCGATGGATAGTGAACTTTTCGTTGCCGACATGGACGTTGTCGAGGGCGCCATCGAC
>CAZURP010000078.1:0-7575 GCA_964623715.1 uncultured Isosphaeraceae bacterium
CACGTCGTGTTTTTGCACTCCACGATTTGAAGGTACTTCAGAGGTGAATGCGCCTTCTCCTGTTGGTGTCAAGAGAATTTCTGCAAGGAGCGGCGGCCGAGTATCTTCGAGTGGATGCGCGGGCACAATTGCAGCTCGGATATATCCAGATTCTTTATTCGTCGATGGAAGCAATTCCATTCTGCTTAATCCAACTCGAGAAATGCGCCCGACAATATCTCTACCAACAATTGCTATGTCTCCTTCAATAATTCGAGTAAGTGCTTCCCTCGCCAACTTTAGTTCAATAAAACCTGAACGATCGCTTGGCTTAATGCCGGTCAGGTCAACCGAGACAACAAGCGGAGGTCGAGGGTTTCTCAGCGCAGACTCTGGAAGCGACTGCATCGATCGAAGTTGGTCTGCAAGTTCAATAGACCGCAACTTTTCTGCATGAAACAATTGCCTGAAGTGGTCGCGCTCCTCAACTGCAAGTTCGTTCCGTTCTTGTTCGTCCGACGGTAAATCAAACGGCTGTACTGCTGGTCGCAACCAATTCTTTACGAGCATGCCAACATGGGAGAATGGTGTCACCGGAACTCGAACTAAATCCGCAACGTCAGAAGTCCAGCCAAGCCACGAAGCAGGAAACATTGAAATACAAATAATGACACCAACTGCAATCGGCAGGGTCTTAGGAGTTGAACGAAATGTTCCGTAGTTGCTCACCGGTGTAACAGCGTTACCCCTTTCGCTTACTCATCCATGTCTGACTCAAGAACTGCTTTCCAGACCTCGAGATTTTCAAGATAAATACTTGTGCCTTGGGCAACGCAAGTGAGTGGTTCGTTTGCAACAGTCACATCAAGACCTGTTGCCTCAGCTATGACGACATCGATACCTCGCAGGAGTGCGCCACCTCCAGCTAAACAAATACCGTTTTCAACAAGGTCTGCTGAAAGTTCTGGTTCAGCCCGTTCAAGCGTTCGCCGAACCACATCAATAATTGCCCCAATTGGTTCAGACATCGCCTCGCGGATTTCTTCGCTTGTCACATTTTTCTTATCTGGCATACCGGAGATGTTGTCGCGTCCACGCACATCAATCGTCGTTTCTTTGTCCATCGCCGAAGCTGAACCCACTTCAATTTTGATTCGCTCTGCTGTTTGCTCGCCAATAGTAAGCCCGTGGTGCTTTTTCATATATCCAATAATTGCTTCGTCGAAATCGTCACCAGCGACTCGAATCGATTCGCACGTTGCAATATCGCCAAGCGACATAATCGCAACTTCGGTGGTGCCACCACCGATATCGACAATCATCGACGCCGTTGGCTCTGCAATTGGTAGCCCAGCACCGATACCTGCTGCCATCGGTTCTTCAACGAGATACACTCGCCGCGCACCCGCTCGTTCTGCTGAATCGAGTACAGCTCGTTTTTCGACTGCCGTAATGCCCGAAGGGACTGCGATAACAACTCGAGGGCCAATAACACGACCGCGACCGCTCACTTTACGAATGAAGTAACTGAGCATCGCCTCGGTAATTTCAAAGTCGCTGATTACGCCATCTTTCAATGGACGAATTGCTGTGATGGAACCGGGAGTTTTGCCGAGCATTTCTTTTGCACTAAATCCGACAGCGTTCCCATTATTCAGCACGCGGTTTGTTCCACGCTTTACTGCCACAACTGAAGGTTCATCGAGAACAATACCCTCACCACGAACGCATACCAACGTATTGCACGTGCCGAGGTCAATACCCATATCAACGCTAAACCAACTTAGTAACTTGTCAAACACTTGAAATGCTCCTCACTGCAACACTATCAATCAAATAACTGCACGTACCGCGAACTTGCGGCACATTGGAGATGATACGGGAAATCGACTTACCCCATTCCTAAAAACTTACTGTTGGTCAATAAGAACCATCGGACCACCGTCAACTCGGTCGGTCGATGAGTGCTCTGTATTTACCAATACCATCCATGCAACGCCTCCAGCGAGCAACAGCGTTGCCACAACTAAGAGAACGGTAAAAACATCTGGGGTGCTCGTGCTCGTTACTGTAGGTGCCTCAGCCATAATTAGTTACGCCCTTTTACGGAGTAGACCTTAGAGCCAACAACCACTTCACCTCTTGAAGCATCTTCAAGCGTGATCTTGCCCACTGAACGATTAATATCGACATCGTGGATGAGGAGGCGACCAAGGAACGTACCATTCTCGCCGACTGTCATCACCCATCCATCTTGCACGCCTTCGCGTGATCCGAGGTTAATTTCAACGAGCACATTGCTATCAGAACGGGACACTTGCAGAACGGTACCCGTAAGTGTTTTTGTTGGCGCAATGCCATTTTCAACAACTGCGACAACATCAAGCTCACCGTGTTTTGCAACAAATGCGTCATACTTTTCGCTAAGGGCTGCAAACTGCACTTCCATTAAACGTCGTTCTTCATTTGCTTTTCGCTTTACACGTTCAGCTTCTTCAGCTTCATACTGGACTTGCTCAAGTGTGTCTTCCATTTCCATCACTTGGCGATTGCTCTTAATAATTTTTTCTCGGAGGTCGTAATTTTCTTTTACAAACCGTTCTTTTAACTCACTATTCACTTGGCTTGCAGAGGAAAGTGCTTGTAAGTTTGCGTTTGATTGATCGAGTTGAGTTGAGAGCACACGAATCTGGTCATTCAACGATTCAATAGAAGCGCGAGTGCTTGATTGGTTTGAACGGAGTGTACCGATTGTTGCTTCACGCGCATCGATATCTTGTTGCATTTGGAGTTGTTGTGAAATCAATGCTTGTTCAGCTTCACTCGCACGCGATTGTGCAAGGAGTTGCTGATCGTTTGCTGATCGATACATCGCCTTGTAACTGTTTTCGTTTGTGGTGTACGTTGCAACGAGTGGAACCATTGCTACCGCGAGTAACGCGACGAGTACGATGAAAATTTTTGTCAAAATATGCACGAGTGAACCTCTTACTTCAGCGACCTTAGAAACTTCTCACTGGCATACAATCGCCAGCCCCCACTGTATTCCCCAAGAGTTCCGCTAGAACCATACATAGGGATGGGTAGTTTTACCCCGATAAGGGGCTGTTGTCAATCCTATTTGGGCAGAGAATCGCCACTATCGATACGAAGAATGGCTCCCGCTGCAGAAATCTGCACCATCGGATCCACATCTTTGAGCATTAGTGCAAGCGGGCCGAGTGAGAGCCGATTCCCTTGCACGCCAAGAGCGGTCGCACACTGCGATCGAATGGCCGGAGAATCGTCCGAAGAGTAGTTCAAGACGATTTCAAGGGGCACTCGAGTGGGAGCAATTTCAGCGAGCGCAGTTGCAGCAACGAGCTTAATTTCGTCTGGATGACGCTTCGTGCCCATCACGATACTCTCGAGGGTTGACACGACTTCAACATCGCGAAGGTTGCCAGCAATTTGACACGAAAGCGCAGTTACCTCTGCTTCTTGCACCGAACTAAAAATTCCTGCTCTTACAACTTCTAGCTCATTGGTTTCTCCCAGCAAAATGAGCGTTTCTGCCATTTGTAGATTGATGAGCCGTCTTCGAATAGGTGTAATTGTCGGTTGAGGAACTTTAAGTGCATCGCGAATCATCTTCACCGCAGATTTGTTTCCCATCATGCCTAAGACCAACGCTGCGTTCCCTTGCAATTCAGGGTCGCCGCTTTGCAACATGATTGCGATTGGATTAAGATCAACTTTTTCGCCACACCTGTACAGCGAATACAAGGCGGCTGCTTGTACAGAATCGGACACATCTAAGAGAAGCGGTTCGAGTAACAGAGCAAGGTTGCAAAACTTTTTTTCGCCAACCAGCATAGCCGCAACAAAACGAACACCTCGATTTTCGTCACCGAGGGCAAAGCGTAATGTTTTCTCAAGCACGGTATGTGGTGCATATCGGAGCGCTTCAATGGCGTTCGCCCGCAATCGTGGATTGCTCGATGCAGACTCTCTCTCCAAGAGTGCAACAGCGCGCACATACACCGCGTCTCCATCAACAACCGTTGGCGAGGAAACCGAATCAGCACTTTCTTGCATTGTGTGCATTGATCGGTTTTTTGAACTCCATGGATCTTCACTTGCCCGTTGCACTGCGTCGGGACCACAAGAGACCGCGCATGCCAATACGAATGTACTACAAAGTTGTTTCATCATTTGTGTTCTCTCTCCAATGTATACAGGAACCAAGAATGAGCAGGATACTCCCAATCAAGGAGAGCCACGCAACCCTATCTCCGAGAATTTTACTCGTTGGACGTTGCACTGCCGAGCGTACCCGCACTGAAAGGATGCCAGCATCGAGTAGAGGCAATTCTTCCCGAACCCTTCCAAATGAATCGATGTAACAGCTGATTCCAGTATTCGCCACACGTACCATCGGTGTTCGGTTTTCAATGCAGCGCATTCTTGCTTCGCGAACGTGCTGTTTGTGAGCAGTTGCATCCTCACCAAACCATCCATCGTTGCTTAAGTTAATCAACAACTCCGCTTTACGATCTTCGCCTTGCCAGACCAAATCCCGCACAACACTTGGAACCGTGTCTTCGAAACAAATAGGCGTTGCAATGGTAATTTTCGCCGCATCCCCATCCTTTCTTGCAGCAGGCAAAGTAAACCGTTCGGGTATATTCCCGACGTGCAAATCGAACAGCATCGCTGCGCCAACTTTCTCTCGAACCCAATCTTGAAGCGCTGGAAATGCACTCAGGTATGGAATTCGTTCTCCAAAGGGTGTAAGAAACGTCTTGTCGTACCGAGTCGTACTGCCATCTGGTTGTACAAGCACAGCTGAATTGTATTGCTCCCCTGTAGCAACTCTGAGAGTCTTCGCGTCTTCTATGAAATACACTTGTAGCCACGTTTGTGAACCAACTAGAATTGGAATGTTGATTTTGCTCGCTGTGTCACGGAGCACTTGCGCCCAGTACCAAAGCGGCAAAAACTCTTCGCTGTAGGGCGAAAAGTCTGACTTGTTTGCATAAAACCCTGCACCAGGCAACATTGTTTCCGGCCAAATGATGACATCTGGTTTTGGTTCCATATTCGATGCTTCGTAGGTCATCTGAATAGCTCGCGACACATCGTCCTGCTGTTGTTCCCAACTCCACGCCACCTTGTTTGATTGGGGTACGTTTGTTTGAATGGCAGCAACAGTAACGAGGTTCGCACCTCGTTCGTAAAAATAGTGAAACCCTGGAGTCCGCAAGTAGAGGGCAAAAATCGTACAACCGACAGCTGTGACTGTCCACCACCGAACTTGTTTTATCGTCGCGAGAAGACCCGCGATTGAAAGAACGAGAAAACTTGCAAGCCAAACACTGCCAATCGTTGCAATCGAGATGACTGGTTGCCAATCAAGAATCCCAAGCCCTGCAAGGAACCAAGGGTAGCCATCAAAAATAACTATGCCGCGTAAGCATTCAAGTCCTACCCAAAGTAATGGAGCAGCCAGCACAACCGATACGTTCAGTTTTGCATGCACTCGCCTGAGCAGATAAACGAAGAGCGGTGCCCAAAGGGACATGTACAAGCCTACCCCGATCCATCCCGCAAAAGCAACATTCTCAATCCAAGCATGCAACCAAAACCAAAGTGGAACTTGAAAGACAGAGACCCAAACGATGGCGCTTTTTGTTGACTTTGCATGAAGCGCAATGAGAATCAACAGAAATGGAGATGCAATTGCGGCAGGCCAAAAACCAAATGGCGCAACTGAAAACAACGTACAAAGTGCCGACGCAAACGCAGTCATCACCAAAAGCCAAGGTTTCATTATTTCCCCGCGTAGTCGATTAAACTAGAAATTTCACTTCGCAATTCACATCGAGGAACAACACAGTCCACAAAGCCACACTCTTGCAAAAATTCCGAACGTTGAAATCCATCCGGCAAGTCCTGCTTTATTGTTTGTTGAATAACTCGCGGACCTGCAAAACCGATAAGTGCTTTGGGTTCAGCGAGAATAACATCGCCAAGCATCGCAAAACTTGCGGTGACACCACCGGTTGTTGGGTCTGTAAGGACTGAGATAAAAAGACCGCCCATGTCGTCAAACCGTGCAAGTGCTGCTGAGGTTTTTGCCATCTGCATAAGGGACAAACCAGATTCCATCATGCGAGCGCCGCCCGATGCCGCCACAATAATGAGTGGTAAATCTTGGTCAGCAGCGCGCTCGATCGCTCTTCGAATTTTTTCGCCAACGACACTCCCCATTGAACCACCGAGAAAAGCGAAGTTCATCACTCCAAGTACGACTTTTCGCCCTTTGATAAATGCGTAGCCAGTTTGAATTGCATCGTTCTTTGTTGTTTTCTTTTGCGCTGCGACGATTCGGTCTTTGTATGATTTTAAGTCCACAAACTCGAGTGGATCTTGAGGAGCGAGATTTTCGTCAAACTCTTCGAATGTTTCAGGATCAACAAGTTGTGTTATTCGTTGATCCGCTGAAACTCTAAAATGCTTCTGGCATTCGGGGCACACATCAAGATTGTTTTCGACGCTTCTTCGAAAAAGAATCGCGCTGCACGAATCACACCGTATCCAGAGTCCTTCCCGAATCGAGCGTTTCTTTGCCGGGGATGTTGCCTCGTCTGCAAACTGGTGTGTTGTTTCTTGCTTTGTCATGGGTGTGCCGGTTTGAATGCAGAGTGGTTATCGGTTAATGACCTCGTAATCCCGCAATAGCCGTTGCATAATCATCTGTCCCAAAAATAGCAGACGCAGCAACAAGTACATCACACCCTGCTTCTCTGCATGCTTCGCACGTCTTTGAACCAACACCGCCGTCCATCTGAAGGCGCTGGTTCGGTCGAAGCCGTGACGAAATTGTTTGCACTTTGGAGAGAACTTCCGAAATAAACGCTTGGCCAGAGAATCCGGGATTTACGCTCATCACTAAAATCAAATCAAACGCCTCAATGTAGGGCAAAATCGCTCCCACATCGGTTGGTGGATTGATTGCAATCCCAGCGTCCATCCCCGCAGCGTGCACTGCATCAGCAACAGCAAACGGGTCATCTTCTGCTTCAACGTGTGCAGTGAACAAGTTCGCGCCTGCGTCTGCGAATGGCTGAATGTACATCATTGGCTTATTCACCATTAAGTGCACATCCAAGTACACGTCCGGCATTGCCTCTCGCAGTGACTTGCAAAGCGCTGGGCCCATCGTAAGATTCGGAACAAAATAACCATCCATCACGTCAAGGTGCAACAGGTCCGCTCCGCCTGCAACGACTGCCTTGCATTCATCGCCAAGATGCGCAAAGTCAGAAGAGAGTATCGAGGGAGCAACAAGCGGAAGTGTTGGTGGTGCAGTAATCAAACTCATTGATTGTACCTGTGCTGTCATCAAATCATCCAGCAGATGCACGTTGTTTCTGTGTGCGATAACTGTCCAAAGTAAATTTGTATTCTGCTTTATCTTTTTCCTTTGCAGAAAAATACGCCTTGCGTTGCCACTCGATAGCCTCATCAAAATCGCCGTTGGCATAGTGGACTAATGCAATCGTTGAAAGATACAACGGATCCGTTTTCTTCTTTGCAAAGACCTGAGCAGTC
>CAZURP010000079.1:0-7570 GCA_964623715.1 uncultured Isosphaeraceae bacterium
CGAACGATACATCGTCGCAATTAGCGTTGGCACGAAACCAACGTTCGGTGAGAACGAACGCGTTTTGGAAGCGCATATTATTTCGTTTGATGGTGATTTAGAACACTACAATTGGTCTTTGACTGTTACCATTTCACATTGGATACGCGAGCAAGAACGTTTCGAAACTGTTGCTGGTTTACGTGTACAAATAGAGGCAGATATTAACGCAGCAATAACTTTGATAGAAAGTGCAAGATGACAACACAAACAGGCGCGTATGAATCAACCGCAAGTTACACCGAACTCGCAGAACGAGTTTATAAAGCACAACGAATTATCGTAACAACGCACCGTAAACCAGATGGTGATGCAATCGGTTCCGTGGTTGGGCTCTGTCGTGGTCTTCAGTCGATTGGTAAAGTTGCAACAAATCTCTTTATAGGCCCTGTTGAACATGGACTACGGTTAGCAGCTGGCGACTCTGAAATGAATATTCTTGAAGAGTGTGGTCTTCCAGAGGAAGAGCCAGATTTAATAATCGTTGCAGATACTGGTGCTTGGTCACAACTCGAGGCACTTGAATCATGGTTACGCGAGCGTAGCGAGTTGATTATTGGGTTAGATCATCACGCCAACGGCGACGAGGTCGCAGCCGACAGAGTGGTGGACACGTCCGCAGCAGCATGTACCCAAGTCGTGATGGAATTGTTTGAAGAGATGGGTGTTTCCCTTGGTTCTGGGAGAAACTCTGTCGCCGAAGCGTTGTTCATTGGTTTGGGAACAGACACAGGGTGGTTTCGTTTTTCCAATGCGGATGCAAGGTGTTTCGCCGACGCTTCAAAATTGCTTGAATGCGGCATTGATCGATACCAACTCTATCGAACGCTCGAAGAGACCGCTCGACCACCTCGGATGGACCTCTTGCAACGGATGCTATCGAGTCTTGAATATGCCGGCCCTGTTGCAATCATGTGTTTGCGCTCGTCCGATTTTCAAGAAACGAACGGTTCAAGTATGGACTTGATTGGTTTGGTTAATACACCGATGGTGTTGGAGAATGTGCAAGCGTCAGTGCTTCTGACCGACACCGATCCAACAGTCACGAAGATGAGCTTTCGATCAAAACCAAGTCTTCCAGGACAACCCTCTACGCTGATTGATGTAAATAAACTTGCGAACAAATTTGATGGTGGCGGACATATACATGCCGCTGGAGCGCGTGTTTTTGCACCATTAGAAGAAGTTAAGCAACGCTTGATTGAATTATTGCAAGAAATGTGATTCAAATGGAGCATTGCTCGCGTACAATGAACGCGAGGCAATCACTGATGAATAAACTTAGACGAATCGCACAAAAGGCAAAAGTTCGAATGCAATTCAATACAATGCTCTCGTGCAGTGCGCGTTGGTTTGTGTTGTTTGCGATTTGTCTCTTTGCAATTGCAATTGTTGATAGGGTTGGCACAACTTCGCTCATTCCATGGAATGTACTATGGTCTGTTTTTGGTGGCTTGTGCCTAGCGGTTCTTCTTGTGCAATGGAAGGTGCATGCAGTCACAACAATCGAGGCTGCCGCTGATGTCGATGAACGTTTACAGTTACATGACCGCGTCTCATCTGCTCTTTCTTTACCTGATGACGGCACTCCATTTGCGAGTGCTCTTCTGTCCGATGCTGTGCAAACGGTAGAAAATAAAAACGTTCTTGCATTAATTCCTGTTCATTTTCCACTGACAGTACCAAGACAAATTCAATGGGTACTTTTGTTTGCAATTGCTTCTGTGGTCGTGCTTCTGTCTCCACAGTGGGGGATGTTTCAAAGAGACAGCGGCGAGGGTATGCCAACGATAGCCTCGACAACGCAAGAGGACATTGAAGCAACGATTGATTCGGTTCTTGAGCAAATGCAAGAGGACCAAGTGTTGAGTGAAGCACTCGAAGAAGAACTTGAAGACCTTGCCTCATTGTCCGCGAACAACAACGTTGATCCTGAGCAATTGCGCAGAGACGCTCTGCGTAACATGACTGATATGCAAAAGCGACTCGAAGAAATGTTGCAAGATGAAAACGCATTGGCATTCGAGGAAGTACTCAAGCGCATGCAAGGTCTGCAACTTCCAAAAAAGGGAAGTTCGTTGCCATTGATTGCTGCAATGAAGAATGGGAACATCAAAAAAGCAAAAAAAGAATTCGAGAAGTTGCAAGAGAAGATGAATTCGGAAGAATTCTCAAAGGAAGAGCGGGAAGAACTTGCAAAAGAACTTGAAGCTCTCGCTGAACAAATGCAAGAACTTGCGGATGCCAACGATGCACTCTCTTCTGCTTTAGCAGCGGCTGGATTAAACGGCGCACTGGCGAAAAATGCCGATGCAGCAAAGAAGGCAATTCAAAACGCGAAGAACCTGAATGAAGCACAAAAGAAAAAATTGCTCGAGATGCTCGAGGCGCAACAAAAAGCAAGCAAAGTATGCAAGAACATAGGGAAAGGGTGCAAGAGTTGCGCAAGTGGGAAGCAGGGAAAACCCGCGACGAGCGAGCTTGAAAAAATGCCAGCGATGCAGATGTTTAAAACAAAAGCAGAGATGGCAAAAACCGCGTGCCAAAAAGCCGGATCTGGAATGTGTCCAGGTGCAAGCCCGGGCACGGGAGGGGAAGGCCAGGGAAATGGTGGAGAAAACAAAACGGAAAAAACAGACGCAACGCTTGTTGCAGAACGTACCCCTGTGAATACCCTCGAAGGTGCCATTATCGCGAAACAACTTTTTGAGGGAGGGATGCTCACTTCTGGCGAGTCAATCTCTGCTGTGAAGGAAACAGTCCTTTCTCAAAGTCGAGAGGCAGAACAGGCAATCACTGACGAAGAAGTTCCACGGAGATACCACGACCTCCTACGACATTACTTTGGACAACTCGAAGAATTGACTGAGCCCTCTAGCGACGATGAAACTGATAGCAGCGATTAATTGCATTGCTTTCTTTTGTTTTGTGAGTTGTTCGTCAAGCGTAATAGATGAGAACACTGTCACGGTCTATGTTTCTGCGGATGAACAACTAGCAAGATCAATTTTTGCTGAGTTTACAGCAAAGACCGGCATCGAAGTTGCGTGGGTAGGGGACACGGAGGCATCAAAAACAACGGCACTGGTGCAGCGGTTGCTTCGTGAGCAGGATGATCCAGTTGCAGATGTGTTTTGGTCTTCAGAAATTTTAGGCACTATGCAATTGAGCGAGGCGAATGTTTTGGCACCGTGCACTTCTTCTGTAGGAAAAACTTGGCCAGAGCAATATCGAGCGAGTGATTATACGTGGTTTGCGTTTTCTCCAAGAGCACGAGTTATTGCGTACGACCCACAAAAAATAGTGCAGTCAGCGTTGCCGGAATACTGGTGGGAATACAGCGAAGCGGTTATGGCTGACCCACGATTTGGAACAACAGGCACACACCTTGCCGTTCTCTCGTTGTTCCCTGAGCAATTCCAAGTGTTTTTGAATAAAAAACGCCCGCAAACGTTGCTCGGAGGAAATGCCGCAACCGTGCAAGCCGTAATCGATGGGAGCGCAACCTTCGCAATGACAGACAGCGATGATGTGCACGCTGGGATTGCACGTGGTGCTTCAATCGCAATGCATTATCCGAAACACCACAATGGGCCTGGTGGCGGAACGCTCTTGATCCCGAACACCGTTGCTGTTATTGAAAATTGCAAACACGCGAAAAACGCTTCGGCGTTCATCGATTTTATGTTGAGCGACTATGTCGAGATATTTCTTGCAGAGTCACCGTCACACAACATCCCAATTCAACCCAAAGTAGCAAAGCAATTCCCTTCACTGCAAGTGCCCGACCCTTTGTCCGTTACTTTTGTTGATGCGCTACGGCACAGAGAAAGTGCAATCACAGAGTTCATGGGATTACCCAAGAGTGAAGAAGAGTAGTTTTCTACCAGTTTTGTTTGGTCTAAGCATCGCTTGCGTGGTGCTGTTTATTCCGATGCTGTTTGGAATGTCACCGAAGAGTGCTTCTTCGAATACGCAGTATTTGTCTGGAACATCGAAAATTGAAATAATTGCTCGGACGTTCGCATGGTCAACTCTCGTTGCAATTATTGCAACTCTTATTGGCTGGCCAGTGGGCGTGCGCATCTCCTCGCTTTCCAAGAAGGCGCGCAGAGGGGCGCAGTGGTTGCTCGCACTGACACTGGTCGTGCCATCGTACGCAATGTATTATGTGTGGTGGCAAGCATGGCCATCGGGCACTGCCCTGCATGCATTTTTGGTGGATATTGGATACCTTTCCATCGCGATACATATCTGTCTTGTTTGTGCACTCGTTGGGTGGTCATGGCCAATACCCGCCTTGGTTTCAGCGATGTGTAACCGTTCAAACTCGACACTCTCTATGTTGTCTGAACTTGACGGTTCGTCTTTTTTTCAACGGTGCTGGTTGCGTATGCAACAAGAAAGAACCACCATCATCGCAACCATCATTCTTGTTGCATCCATAATTGCGACAAATACAACCTGTTTTGATCTTGCACAAGTAAGAACAATCGGGAACGAACTAAGAAGTGTGCTCGCTTCAGGTGGGTCTGCATTCTCAGTACCGGCATTGAGTTTTGCAGGGTTGTGCATCGCAATAGTTGCTTCGGTTTGCTTGCTTCGCCTTGTGCCAAAGAAAAGTTTTCAGATGAAAATGAAAACTGCTTCCTCATGGCCAATTGTTGCAACGTGGTGTGTTTTGTCTGGACTGCCGTTGCTTGTTGCATTGATTGTCACGAGAAGTGATCTTGCTGAATTATGGAATCTATACGCGAAGGACATTCGTTTAAGTGTGCTGATTGCACTTTGGGTATCGCTGTTTTCCATCGTACTTTTATGTTCTTCATCCATGATGCACTCGTCACAAAGCAGCACGTTAAAAAAAGTGGCGGGCATTCTTGATTACGCGTGGATTATTGCGGCGTTTTTACCAGCGGGCCTCGTCGTTTCATCGTACGCAAATGCTTGGCATGCAATTGGGCTAGATATTGTGAATCGAACACCGCTCATTCTAGTCTTGGCACACCTGACGAAGGTGGGTTTTGTCGCATCACTTGGTGGCCGATGGATTGCTTCATGTTCTGGCATGAGAACGCTGACTTGTTTAGACGGGAATAGCTCCTTGCTTGCGTTTTTTGTCGCGTACAGAACTCGTTTGCTTGTTTCCGCCACGGCAGTTGTCGGGATTTCGTTTGCGGTGTCTTTTGGCGAGGTTGCACTGACCAATCAACTTGCACCACCTGCGACGAACCAGCCTATTGCAGTCGCACTCTTGCATGCAATGCATTACCAACGACCTGAACTTGTAACCTCTGCACTTGCGCTTGTCATTGTTGTTGCTGGGCTGTGTGGTTTGTTGTCAATTCTTGTTCACAAGAAATCTATATGTTTGATCATGCTAACTTTGCTAGTCTCATGTTCGGTGAAGGAGCAGGCACCCTCGCAATATGCAACAGCAATTGGAGGAGCCGGCCAGACAAAGGGACGGTTCACTACTCCACGAGCACTTGCAATGAACGAAGAGGTTATTGTTGTCATTGATAAAACCGGAAGGCTGCAAAAGTTTTCCCCTGAAGGGGACTTTTTATCCTCTTGGGAACTCGACTTAGATGGAACTGGTTTTCCGACTGGAATTTCAATAGACAGCGAAGGGCTGATTTGGATAGCAGACACACACCAAAACCGTATTCTTGTCCTTGACCAACAAGGAAATGAAGTTCGTCACTTTGGCGAGTACGGAACAGAAGATGGTCAATTCCTCTATCCAACTGATATCGCTTTTGGGAAAAACGGAAAAGTTTTTGTGTCAGAGTACGGTGGGAACGAGCGCATAAGTGTGTTTACTCGTTTAGGTGAATTTCAATATTCCTTTGGGCATTTCGGAAGTGACGATGAAGGATTTATTCGACCTCAATCCATGGCTGTTTCTCCAGTAACGGGTAATCTCTTTATCACCGATGCTGGAAACCACCGAATTGTTGAGCGAACGCAAGCAGGAGAGTTGGTGCAAATAATTGCGTCAGCAGGCAGAGAAAAAGGTGAAGTTCTCTATCCCTATGGCATTGTTTTTACTTCTCCTGAATCGTTTGTGGTGTGCGAATTTGGGAATAATCGACTACAGAAATTCACAACCAACGGAGAGGCAATACAGACGCTTGGTGGTGCTGGTGACGTGTTGGGTTATTTTAAAACACCGTGGTCGGTTGGTGTCGATGCAAATGGGATGGTGATTGCTGATACTGGGAACAACCGCCTTCAGCGGTTGCCCGATATGATGGACTTCTGATGTTGTTTCCGATTCAATTCGACAGACCCGGCTGGCTTTTGTTGCTCTTGCTCATCATTCCAGTGTTGTATTTTGCTTGGGGAGCGTTGAACCGTTCGGGCGCACGAAGTCGTGCGATAGCCTCAACAATTACCCGATGTTTTATTGTTGTGCTTCTCGCGGTTGCGATTGCTAAACCTGTTTGGGAAAAAACAGGCGAAGGAGTGTCGGTCATTACTGTACTTGACCGAAGCCAGTCGATTCCTCGTCAATTGCAAGACGAAGCAGTTACAGTCGTCCAAGAATGGACTTCGCCCGATCGCAGGGGAAGCGACAACCGACTTGCTGTTATTAGTGTCGGGCAAGAAGCAGTCATCGGTTCGATGCCCAGTGCACTCACGATTTTTGAACCAGCATCAAACGATCCCGTTAGTAGTTCAACGAACTTGGAAAAGGGCGTTCAGTTAGCACTTGCTCTCTTGCCACAGGATACGGCTTCTCGGATTTTGGTTATCTCTGATGGAAATGAAACAGAGGGGCACGTTCTCTCCGTAGCAAAAATGGCGAAAGCAAATGGTATTCCAATAGATGTACTCCCTCTTTTGTATGACCATCAAAATGAAGTCTTGATTGAAAAGGTTGTAGCGCCTTCACAAACACGAATTGGACAGTCTATTCCTGTACGAATAATTTTGAGAAGTGTGGGGCAGTCAAGCGGTACGCTACACCTCATTCAAAACGAAGTTGAAATTGATATTTCACCCGATGATGCAGGCGCGGGTTTGCCACTTTTCTTGAAAAGCGGAATACATGCAGTTGTCTTTGATTTGCCCATCCACCAGAGTGGTCCACAGATATTTGAGACGATGTGGGTTCCAGCAGATGGTACCGATACGGTTACGACGAATAACACGGGCCTCGCAGTCTCTTTTGTTTCGCAAGGGGGACTTGTGTTGCTGGTGACGCAAAATAAACTGGGCTCGTTGCATTTGGAGCGGCTACTCATAGATGCGGGGTTGCAGATTGAAGTTCGAACGCCTCAGGAAGTTCCACGCGATAGTATTGGTTTTTCTGCATTTGACGCAGTCATCCTCGCGGATGTACCACGGTGGTCGCTCGACGATTTGCAGGAACAACATTTGTATTCCTTTGTGCACGATGTAGGCGGTGGTTTAGTTATGACTGGCGGACCAACGGCATTTGGTGCGGGGGGTTGGATTGGATCAAAACTCGAACAAGCGATGCCGCTAAAGTGTGAACCCCCACAAACAAGACAGTTACCTC
>CAZURP010000080.1:0-2737 GCA_964623715.1 uncultured Isosphaeraceae bacterium
TTCGTTTCCTTGTACGAACCTGTTATTCGAAAAGTAGCACGTAAGTTTGGATGCAGTGAGCAAGACTTAGAAGATGTAACTCAACAGGTGCACATGATATTTGTCGATGAGCAGAAGTTCTCTTTTGACAAAGCAAAGGGTATGTTTCGAGCATACTTGAAAACGGTAACGATCCACGAAGTTATTCTACTCTGGCGAAAAATCCCTCGAGAACTGACTGGTATCGAAACAGAAAGCAGTGCAATTTACTCTGCTGAAATTGAATTTGAGAGAAGTTACAGAGAGAAGTTGTTGCAGATTGCGCTTGTTTCAGTTCAGCGAAACGTTGATCCAATCCAGTACGAAGCATTTGAGTTGTATGGAAGGCGAGGGATGCCTGCACAGCAAGTGGCGCAAAAACTCGGCAAAACCATCGATTATGTACGTCAGTCGAAAAGTAGATTAATGAAACTTGTGCGCTCCGAAATCGCACGATTGGATGACGCAGAATGAGCGACAACTTGCCACCACACGATGATACATTTAGTATGGGTCCGTTGCGACCCGATGGACCGCCGACAGCGAGTGAACAACTTGCATCAATGCCAGAATCCATTGGGCAGTATAAACTCTTAAGCATTATTGGCGTCGGTGGAATGGGCGTTGTCTATAAAGCTATGCAACAACACCCAAAACGAGCGGTTGCCATAAAGGTGCTTCGAGTTGGTGAGATGACGCCGACTCGCTTGCAACGCTTAATCTTTGAAGGCGAACTGTTAGGGAAGTTAAATCATCGCTGCATCGCGAAAGTCTTCGAAGTTGGTTCCTTTGAAATGTTTGGCGAGATACAGCCCTTCGTTGCGATGGAACTTATTGAGGGCAAGACACTGCTTCATTATCTTGACAAAAACGAACTCTCACTCGATGAAAAATTATCGCTTTTGATTGAGATTGGGGAAGGCGTTTCCTATGCGCACCAAAATGGCGTTGTACATAGAGACCTTAAACCATCCAACATTTTAGTCACCGACCAAGGGGAAGTACGAATTCTTGATTTCGGCGTCGCTTCTTATATTGATCCAGATGAACAGATGAATACTATGTTGACTGACATGGGTCAACTCGTTGGCACGCTCACCTATATGAGTCCAGAGCAAGCAACTGGAAACAACAAAGAAATAGACACTCGAAGTGATGTCTACGCAATTGGCGGAATTGCGTATCGCATACTCAGCGGCCAGTTGTCTCACGATGTGAAATCCACTCCTTTACACGAATCAGTTCGTAAAATTTGCGAAGAAGTACCTTCGTTACTCGGCATGTTTGATGCGTCATATAAAGGTGATATTGAAACGATTGTTTCGAAGGCGATGGAAAAAGAAAAGGACAGGCGGTACCAGTCCGTTAACTCTTTCGTCGAAGATTTGCGAAGGCACCAGAGACACGAGCCGATCGAAGCAAGGCCGACGAGCGCGGTGTATATTCTTTCTCGTTTTATCAAACGGAACAGAGTCGCCGTATTGGCAGGCACAGTTGTTCTCGCGACACTTTTGCTTGCTACAATTTTTTCTACGTACAAAGCAGTCGAAGCGAGGGAAGCAACAGTTGTTGCGCAAGGTCGTCTAGAACAAATACAACACGTAGCATCAACGCTCGTGTTTGATTTAACTGACCGAGTTGGCAATATTCCAGGCGCAACTCCGCTTAGAGAAGCGATTGCGATGACAGGACTTGAAACTCTCCTTTCTCTTGAAAAAGAAGTAGAGGGGAATGAAAAACTTGCGATAGAAATCGCCAATGCTTGGATGCGATTGGGTGATATTTTTGGTAATCCAGATGTCGCAAACTTGGGTAGAACGAATGATGCATCAAATGCGTATAACCGCGCTGAGGCGCTTCTCTTAGCAGTGTCCTCTGTTCCACCAAAGACGCTTGCAGAGCTACATAAACGAATTGCAGATATGCATGTTGTTTCTGGGGATATAGAACAAGCGCATACAGCCTATGTATTGGCGAAAGAATACTCTCAACAGGCAGCAACAGCTATTTTGATTGCTGAAATTGACGGCCGCCTTGCTGCAATATTGAACATCAAAGGAATGACGGGTGAGGCTACGGTTTTGCTTCGAACATCATTGAATGTGCTCTTTGAGACAGATGGACTTGAGTCATCGCTCAGTTTAGTTCGCCTTCTCTATCAACTTGGCGTGTTAGAAAAGACGGCTGGGAGATCTGAAGACGCCGCTGAGTTGTTTGGCAGAGCGAAGAGACATTTGCAAGAATACCTAGAAAATGACACCAACAATCAACTCGCTTCTGAGTTACTGGCATCCATTACATTGCAGGTGGGGGATTCATTGTTATTGCTCGGACGTGTTAATGATGGAATAGAACAATTAAAACAAGCCGTTTATCTGTATGAACAACTTTTTAAAATAGATCCACTAAATGTGCATCTGCAAGATGCACTTGCAAAGTCCCACCTTCGACTCTCTCGTGCTCAATTTTCAGATGGGCAGTTAGAAGAATCTCTTGAGCAAGTCGCGATTTCTATTTCCATCTGCCGAACCGCGATTGAAGAGTTGCAAAGCAGGAAAGCAACGATTTTGCTTTCGAGTGCATTGCTACACCTCGGTGAGATAGAGCTAAGAAAAGTTTCGCCTGAACGAGCGGTTCTAGCATTGCAGGAATCCCTGGATTTGTTGCGATCAATTTCAAAAGAAGAAACGATAGATACATCTCTTGTTTCTGCCTCTGC
>CAZURP010000080.1:2747-7521 GCA_964623715.1 uncultured Isosphaeraceae bacterium
ATCAGGTGACCCTCTCAAAGCAGCAGCGTCGATGTTGCCTAGTCTCGCAATGCTAGAAAAACTAGCAGAAGACAACCCAGACAATATGCCATTGAGAGCGGCAATCCGCCATGCGTATATCAATGTTCGTACGGCCTATATGCAGGCAGGCAAACTAGAAGTCGCCCTTCGATACAGCATAAAAAACCTCGATAACGCGCAAACTTTTTTGGCAAAAGATCCTGCAGACGCCCGAGCGAAAAGAACGGTCTCTGTTGCCATAGGGCACGTTGGCGAAGTGCAATCTCGCATGGGAAGGCATGACGAAGCAAGGGTGAACTTCGATAGGGCAATTATACTTCTCGAGGAATTGTTGAAAGTAACCCCAGAAGACCCGAAACTATTGCGAGGTTTATCATTTAGATATTGCACTGTTGGGGATATGCTGAAGAGGCAGGGAGAATACCAAAATGCACTCGAGTACTATTCCTCGTGTCTGAAGATTGACACATCGCTGGTTTTGCTTGCACCAACCAATAGTAATTGGCTACATGATTTAGCAGTAACAAACCAGCGGATTGCGGATACCTATGTGCTCCTCGATGATGCACAGAGTGCTATGGTGTATTTTCATGATGCAGTCCAATGCACTGATAAAATGCGGGAGATTGAACCGCGTTCTGCGCATATTGCAAGAACTGCCATTGCAACCGAAGGGCGCTATGCTGAATTTTTATTCAAATATGGAGACTACGCGCTTGCCAAAGAGATTGCACTAGAACTTCGGGGCATCGCTAAGCGGCTTCGTGATGTGGCTGGCGATGGTCCATACGACCGAACGCTGTGGACTTCGATGGAAGCACTCGCTGGGCGATGTTCTTTTGCGCTCTCTAAGGAAGTCGAAACAGAACGAAAGCGACGAGAAGAGTTAGCGTTAGCGCAAACTTCTCTTCAGCGCGCGATTGTGGTACTGCTCGAAATGGAAGCAAACGGCACAGCGCAGGGGTATAACATCAAACTACTTCGCGATATGGAAGAGGTGCTCGCGCAAGTGGAAGCAGAAGTGATAAAGTAAAAAGAACCGCAGCGAAGGAGAAGAGATACTCGCTGCGGTTCAACTACCACCCAGACCAGTTTTGCCCCCGAACCCCGAATCCTGCCCCCCGAAACAAGCCCCGGACCTCCCAATCGCCCAGGTGTATGGCACCCCGATATCCCGTAGGGCTCGATGAAAACGAAACAAGTCCGCTTCACATCTCTATATGCGTCAAAAAAGGATTCATGACAAAAATGAGAAGTTTTTTTCTTCTTTTTTTTCGTGCGCAACACTAAAAAATGCCTGATACGATGCACGTATGCTGCATACTTTACTTCTTGTTTCTTTGTTTTTAAGTCCAAAAGGCACTTTTTTACGGCAGATAGACGGCTTCCTGGAGCCATCCCATGCTATTTGGCTTCCTGATGGAAACATCGCTGTTGCGGACCGAATGGCTGATGAAATAGTGATTATGACGCCTACAGGTACACGAATACGTACGGTGGCTATCGAGAATCCGACAGAACTTCAAATCGGAGATTTGGGCGAAGTGCTCGTCAAATCTGCTCCGAGACCAAATTGGGACACGAAAGAAGTCGTCCACGGTGGAGTGCCAACGCAAACATTGGACGGCTGGCTTGTTCCTGATGTCTACGGCCATGCAATTCATACGTATGACCATGAGGGAAATTGGCTTGGTAAATGGGGCGTGCATGCGCTATTGCCACACGAAGGCGAAGGCAAACTGCATTATCCAAATGCTGTGGATGTATCGCCGGACAGGTCAAAAGTAGTTGTGTGCGAAGGGTTTGAAGGCAGGCTTCAAATCTTTACGCTTGGCGAAGGCGAACCTGAGTCTGCACCTTTGATTGCAAACATCGCTCACTTTGGAAAACACATTGACTCGTTTAGCGATTTGCTACTTCTTGCTGAGCCAGAGCTTGGTGATGTGTATGTATTCCGCACGGGTTTGGACGTTCCAATACCGTTAACTCGGTTTGGTGGCGAAGGGAACGCGCCGCACCAATTCAAATGGATCAAAGGTCTATGGATTGGTGATGGGGAGATCAAAGTTGTTGGTGATGGAAATCTGAAGACGTTCATGTATGAGCATGACGCGACGAACCCCTTCAAACAAATTCCCGGAATGGTGAAGTTTCAAAAATCTCAAAGCCATGAATGTTTAAATGGCCCGATAGATGGCGCACACATAATGCCAAGTTCAGCTGATATTGCAGTCTCTACTGATGGGAAAACCATGTGGGCTGTCGACACCGTTGCCGAAACAGTGACGCAGTCAACGTTGCCTGACTTTGAAGTCGTGCAAACGCTTACTGGTTTTGTTGAACCACAAGGCATTGAAATTGAAGCGAATGGCAACATTCTTGTTTCTGACATTGGTGCTTCGAACATCAAACGATTTTCACCCGAGGGCGAGTTGCTCTTCACGTTTGGCGAGAAGGGGTATGCGCCGCATCAGATGTACAAACCCGCAGGCCTGACGGTTCTCGACGATGGGTCAATAGTCGTGGTTGATTGGGGCAATCACCGTGCACAACTGTACAACGCAGACGGATCGTGGCAAGCAACCTTTGGGCGCGGTCGAAGTTGGACACGTGAAAAAAACCCGCCACCGCACACAGTGACAAGCAATGCGGGCAATTGGAAGGTGACTTTTCAACCAACTCCAGAAGAAATGCCACTCAATGAAGTGTTTGAGTTGACGACGTGGGTTGAAGGAAACGCCGATGTGAAATCCCTTCGCGTGGATGCTGCAATGCCAGCGCATGGACATGGCATGATGACCGACCCAGTGACGACGTTGCAAGAGGATGGCAGTTACAAAACAACAGGCATGCTGTTGAGTATGCCTGGGTATTGGGAACTGTACTTTGACATTGACGATGGTGAAACGATTGAACGCGCGCAGGATAATCTAACGCTCACACCGTAAAACCGTTCTTGCGTTGGTGACTGTCGCCATTGCGTGGAAGAACCCTTTCCTTGCAAGGGTTTTCATTCTAGTGACAGTCACTTTGCGCTCGCAGACTCGCTTGGTGTGACAGTCACGTCGAAGGCTGGCACCTTTACTGTGGAGATGACAACAAACTTTTAGCAGGTAACGGGGCAGTCAGCGATTCCAAAAATGCAATCAGGTCATTTTTTTGTTGTTCGCTTACATGCAGTGGTTCTAAAATTGTTTCGCGATGATGATCAGCGCTTACAAAGTTTTCTAACGTTGAATAATGCTCAACGACATCTTCTAGCGTCGCAAGCTGCCCAGCGTGCATGTATGGAGCAGTCTTTGCGACGTTGCGTAAACTTGGTGTTCTGAACGAACCCCAGTCTTCACGGCGTTTGGCGATATGTTTCGAAATGGTTGCACGGATGCCGTCTGAGTCATCGCTGTGCACACTCCCAGCGGTGAACTGTGCTGTTTTTAACTTGTCGATAGCATCAGCTCTGCCAGCATCTTTTAACGCGCCACCGTCGAGGGGGCCAACGCCAACGGAGTGAAATGCCCCGTCTGTAAACCAAGGTCCAAAGTGGCACCGCAAACAACCACCATCTCCAATGAAGTACTTCAGTCCACGTTGCGCTGAGGGTGAAAGAGCTTCTCTGTCTCCAGCAACAAAGGCATCGAATGGCGCATCTGTTGCATCAAGTTTTGTAATGTACGCAGCGAGTGCTTTCGCGATTTTTGCGGCGTTCCCGTCGACATCTCTCAAATCCAATTCGCCAAAAGTGTCGGTCCAACTTGAAGCAAGTTTTTTGTCTTGTGCAATAGTGGAGATGATTTGTTCGCGGGGGAAGTTCATCTCTGCGGGATGTTCCATTGTCTGGATAGGTTGTCCCCAGAGTGTGTCAGTACGCCCGTCCCAAAAAAACCATCGTTGATGGGCGGCGTTCAAAACAGTGGGGGAGTTGCGCGTTGTTTGTCCTGTGCCGACCGCGACAGCGACGCCATCGGTAAAATATTTTTCTGGTTCGTGGCACGTTGCGCAGGATACTTCTTTGTTGGATGAAAATTGTGCATCGAAAAATACTTGCTGTCCAATCATCGCCGCGTTTTCGTTTTGCTCGTATTCGTTTGTCGTGTCAGGGACTAAAATGGCGGGGCTCATCGATTGTAGTATTGCCCATTCTTCTTTTGTAAAAGCAGGCGATGGTAATCCATCGCCTGCTGTAAAAACTAAACAAAGTAAGGTTGTAAACATGCTTGAAATGTTACTCGATAGTGAGCGTGCCTGTGCCTGTGTCACCTTCCCAGCCGCCAATACGGATGTAGTAGGTCTCACCCGCAGAGACATTGACGTCAACAGCGGAGTAATAGGATTGGCAACCATTTTCGCCATTGTCATCTCCGTTGCAAGCAACTTGATTTGAGCAAGTTCCCTCGTATACCGCCATGGATGTGTCATAGCTTGAAGAGTCACAAGTCGTGAAGTGTGCGCTGCCTGAGAACTCAGCAGTCCAAGCAAACCAAATGTCTTGTGAATTTGCCCAGTTCATGTAGGTACCTTCGCACATTGTCTCATCTGGTTCGGGACTACTTGGCGTCGCAGAATTTGTTTCGTAAGCGTTTTGACCGAGTTGTGCAACTAGCGCACCATCGCACTCATCGCCAGCACCTGGGCACGCAGTGTCTGCGCAGAGTCCGTCATCACCGTAGTATGTGCCGCCGAGTTTTGAACAAGCGGCCTCGCTGACTTCAGTGCAACTGAAATCGTTCAAACAGCATGGACCTGTGATAATGCA
>CAZURP010000081.1:0-7466 GCA_964623715.1 uncultured Isosphaeraceae bacterium
AACCAACCGATGGCGTGGACCCAGTTGGTCGTCGCGAAATCCGCGACTTGCTTGCTGAGCTCAAAGAAGAAGGCAAAGCGGTGTTCCTCAACAGCCATCTCCTGAGCGAACTCGAAATGGTCTGCGACCGCGTTGCCATCATGGTCAAGGGGCTTGTCACGATGCAAGGCACAATTGATTCCCTCACCGTAGACTCGAGGCGGTATGAGATAACAACGCAAGGCACACTTCCAGAATGGACAAAAGAAACGGCTGAGCAAGTATCCGGAAATACGATGACGTTGCATGGCGATGACCCCGCAAAAGTGCAACCAGTGCTCGACCGACTCCGTGCAGAAAACGCAACCATTATTTCAGTGCGGCCAGTCCGAGAAAATTTAGAAGACTTGTTTATGCGAGCCGTTGACCACAAAGATGCACCTGGGGCAATTCAATAATGCAGTTTAAAACGCTTTTAATTGATGCATATCGACAACTCAGTGCAGCAAAACTGTTTTGGGTGACAGTTGGTATTTCTGTGCTTGTGGTCGTTGCATTTGGTTCGATTGGTTTCAACGCAGAAGGCATTTCCATCGGTTTCGGCGCATACCAAATTGAATCCGAGCAACTCAATGAGGGGAGCCCATGGGCACGAGGTCTGTACATTGGCATTTTTTCAAGTTTCCTCGTGAAAGTTTGGCTTGCTTGGATCGCCACGATTTTGGCATTGATTTCAACATGTTCTATTTTTCCAGAATTCGTACACAGTGGTTCAATCGAACTCACAATTTCAAAACCAATTGGTCGACTCAAGTTATTTTTATCGAAATACCTCGTCAGCTTGCTTTTTGTCGTTTTGCAAGTTGCAATATTTTGCCTCGGTATATTCCTTTGTGTTGGATTACGAATCGGCGAATGGAACCCGATGATTTTTTCCGCAATTCCCATTGTTGCAACTTTCTTCAGTTACCTTTTCGCAGTCTGTGTGCTCGTTGGCATCCTGACCAGATCGGGAATAACCGCCTTGTTAATCACGGGCATTTTTTGGATGTTGCTTTGGTCCGTTCAAACATCCGAAGTGATACTTAATCGGTTTGTCACTGGTTTGCAAGTCGATATAGAGCGATTTGATGAAGGCATTGTCTCAGCCAACGAAGAACTTGTGAAGATACAATCAAAATCGAAAACTGACGTCAGAATCCAAAAAATCGAAAATCGAATCGGTACATTTCAAGCAGACATTGTTGCTGCACAAGAATCCCTCGACCAACTCACGCCATGGCATACGCCGGTTTCATGGTTGCTCGCAGTCTCGCCGAAGAATGCCCAAACAATTGGCTTGCTCGACCGCTGGCTGAGTGACCCAGACGGTTTTGATATCGGCGCAATCATGAACGGTGATATGGGCGCATTCGAAGGCGAGGAAGTCAAAGAGTTCGACCCCACAACGCGGGGTGCGAGGGACCGCGAAGCAAATCGAAGAATACAAGAAGACTACGAATCACGGTCGCTCTGGTATGTCGTTGGGACTTCTCTGCTCTTTGAGGGAATGATCCTCGGTTTCGCCTCGTTGTATTTTGGTCGAAAAGATTTCTAAAAAGGGGGGGCCCCCTATTGTCGTCAAATGGATGGCAGTCCTAATTCTCGACCGCGATCACGCGCCGCGATCACTGCATCGCTTATTGCTTCGGGCACACCCTTGCCGAGCATGCTTTGCAAGGCGGCAGCCGTCGTTCCACCCTTGCTTGTCACTGCTTCTCGAAGTTCGCCTGCACTACGCTCGTCGCGAACGAGCAACTCAGAAGCGCCAAGTACGGTTTGTTGCACAAGGGCAGTTGCAACCTCCCGAGTGAGCCCAACGTTCACGCCACCCTCAATCATCGCTTCTGCCAACATGAACAAATACGCTGGACCACTTCCACTCACAGCAGTCACTGCATCCATAAGCGATTCATCAACATCAACTGCTATGCCAATTGCAGAAAAAAGTTTTCTCGCCAGTACTGCATCTTCTTCCGAAGCGTCAGCACCAAGTGCAATCCCCGCAGCGCCATACCCAATACTGCAAGGCAAGTTTGGCATGATACGAACAACGCGAGCGTCTTTGACAACTTCAGCGATTGTGTACGTGGTCACACCAGCCATGATGGAATAAACAACTTCTGCTTGAATATCACTCGCAACTGCGTTGAACATTTGTGGCTTCACTGCAAGCAAGGTGTAGGTTGCGGGTGGGAGTGCCTCTCCTGTTGAAAAAGCAACACACCCCAACCTCTCAAAGAAATCTCGACTACTTGCTTCTGGATCAGCAACAGCAATCTTTGAAGCGTCTAAAACACCGCCCTCTATCGCTCCAGCGATGATTGCTTTTGCCATATTCCCCCCACCGATGACTGCAAGTGTAATACTCATGCGTTGTAAGGTACACTATCTACATGCGTAACGGCAATGAAAACACAATCGCACCGCTTCCATTTGAAGCGCCAGTCACCGAAATTGACAAACAACTACGCTCCATCCGAGAACGGGAAGACGTTGCGGAGTTTGAGGGTGAGATCGATGAATTACAACAAACTCGGGACAGCCTTCTAAAAAAGATATACGAGAATCTCACGCCTTGGCAAACAGTGCAAGTTGCTCGACATCAAAATCGACCACAAACAACCGATTACATCCGAATGATTTGTCGAGATTTTCGTGAGTTACACGGCGATCGTCACTTTGGCGACGATCCTGCGATTATTACGGGCTTCGCACGAATTGGCTCACACAAAGTGATGGTGATTGGGCACCAAAAGGGAAAAGATACAGATGAGCGAATTGCGTGCCATTTCGGGTGCGCGCACCCTGAGGGGTACCGAAAAGCGCTTGCGAAAATGAAACTTGCAGAAAAATTCGGGTTACCTGTTGTTACTTTTATTGATACACCAGGCGCATACCCTGGATTAAAAGCTGAGGAACGTGGTCAAGCTGAGGCAATCGCGCTAAATTTGAAAGAGATGAGCCGATTAAAAACGGCAATAGTTGCCGTCGTCATTGGCGAGGGTGGCTCTGGAGGCGCACTTGGGCTCGGCGTCGCCGACCGCGTTGCCATGTTGCAAAATTCATGGTATTCCGTCATCAGCCCAGAGGGCTGTGCTGCAATCCTTTGGAAAATTGCCAACGAAGAAACAAACCAATCCGCTGCCACTGCGCTCGCCCTCACAAGCCGCGATAACCTCAAGAACGGCATTATTGATGCCATTATTCCTGAGCCAATTGGTGGAGCGCAACGAGATAACGCAGGTACTGCAACAAATCTTGAAAAATGGATTGTCGATTCCCTCAACGATCTCGATCGATTTAACCCCCAGACACTCGTTCACAGGCGATACGAGAAGTTTGCAGGCATGGGTGTGGTATCGGCTGATAGCTGGGACGATTGACGCTCTATCAAAAACACGATAAAATGACTTTTTCGACACCGATTACGCCACCTTGGCATTAATCTAAACCTTTACCCCGCAAGGGGTTATGAAAGGACCACTTGTGGCCAAGAAGAAGACAACAAAGAAAAAAGCGACCAAAAAAGCAGCAAAAAAGGTAACCAAGAAAAAGGTTGCTAAAAAAGCGGTAAAGAAGAATATCTCGAAAAAGAAAATTGCAAAGAAAAAGACTGCTAAGAAAAATGTTGGGAAAAAGAAGGTAGTTAAAAAGAAAATTGCAAAGAAAAAGGTTGGATCGAAGAAGGCGGCCAAAAAGAAAGTTGCAAAAAAGAAAGTTGCAAAAAAAACATCAAAAAAGAAAACTGCAAAAACAGCTTCAAAAAAAGATGTGACAAAGGCGCCTGTTAAAAAGAAGCGGCGCCGAAGAGGTTTTTCAGTCTCTGATGCCGCCCGCGAAGAAGAAGCGGATGACCAAGGGTTCGTCTTTGTGAATGGGCGAAAGATTCGAATGATTGCCAGTAACGGACTTGTAAAAAAGAAAAAACGAAGCGCCCGAGCTAAAACTGCTCCAGAGGCAGAAAAGAAAAAACTCAAGTTAAAAACTTCGTTGAGCCCGAAACAACTACGTGAGTACCGCGACCTACTCATGACCTACCGGAAACGATTGCTTAAAGACCTTGGGCGTATCGAGAAAGAAGCCCTTGACGTCAACGCTGACATTAGTCACATGCCAATTCATATGGCTGATGTTGGAAGCGACGCTTACGACCAAGACTTAAAACTTGGCATGGCTGCGAGTGAACGCAAACGAATCAATGATATTGATGGTGCGCTTTCAAGAATCAAAGCGAAAACGTATGGAGTTTGCCACGAGACGGGCAAAACCATTCCTGAAATTCGCCTGAAAGCAAAGCCATGGGCGAAATACACGAAGGAAGCCGCGGAAAAAATTGAACGGCGAACTAGAGCGCGGGGATGATATTGAACCCAGCGTGGAAATCTCCACGTGCATGGTTTATCTTATGCACGGTGATGCTTCTCGGTTTTACCGCTGATGTAGCAACGAAATCGTGGGCTTTTACACACGTCGCAGACCAGCCTGTCATTCTTGCACGCGAGCAACTTCTCTCAAACCCGCACTGGACTCCCATCCCTATGCATACGGGGAGAGTGGCAATTCCAGGCAATCTCTTGAATTTCCGGTTAGTACTGAACGACGGTGCAGTTTTTGGAATTGGATCACAACAACGTGTTTTCTTTATCATTTTCACATTCTTGGCGTTAGGAATTGCAGGATGGATTTTCAGCAGGAATACATCCAAAACCAACACAGTCGCGCATATTGCTCTGGGTCTCGTTTTAGGAGGAGGGCTTGGAAATCTCTACGATCGCATTTTCATCGGCCGGGTGAGAGATTTTATGTACCTCTTCCCTGACCGCCACCTCCCATTTGAATGGTCTTGGCCTGGAAGCAACTCAGAACTCTTCCCCTGGATTTTCAACACAGGCGATGTACTACTGCTCACTGGGATGGCGATGCTCATGATTTTCTTTTGGACGCAACCATCAAATGATGTAAAAACTACGAAAGCAACGTAGAAACAAGATCAGGGCTAATCAGATCTTCCTGGGTAAGAAACTCAGGCAAATTTTCCAATTGTTTCGCGAAATCTAAAGTGAATCTCCCAACTTCCGTCCGGCGAATCACCGTACAGTAGCCGCCGACGTCTAATTTTTTCCCAAGGTCTCTTGCGAGCGACCTTACATAAAAACCCTTAGCGCACTTTATATCAATCGTCACAAATGGCCACTCGTAGGACTTCACTTCAATCGCATGCACAGTCACTTTTCGCGGTGCTATTTTGACATCTTTACCTTTTCGCGCCATTGCATACGCGCGGTGTCCGTCTACTTTGACAGCACTAAAAATCGGTGGGGCTTGCATAATTTCACCTGAAAAAGTTTGCACTGCCTGCTCTACTTCACCAAGCGTAGGTGGACGGTCAATTGTTACCTCTTCGCGTGGAGATTCAGCGTCGTGCCCTCCCGTCGTCGCAGAAAGGTCGATGATTGTCGTGTACCGCTTGTGCGTATCCATCATTAGTCCGAGTTTCTTTGTCATTTTGCCAACACCGAGGACGAGCACACCGGTTGCAAGAGGATCAAGCGTGCCTGCATGGCCTGTTTTGACCTTCTTGCACTTTCTACGAACGAGATTGACCATCGACATCGATGTAGGTCCCAGCGGTTTGTCAATGACAATGACTCCGCATAAGTCGGGTTTGGGCGGTTCGTGTTTACTAGATTGCTCCATATCGGTACAATACCCTGTTCACTGGACAGGTGACCGAGCGGCTGATGGTGCAGCATTGGAAATGCTGTGTGCGCCTTGTGCGTACCGAGGGTTCGAATCCCTCTCTGTCCGTTTTTTTGGGGGCACCAGCACGACCGTCTTACCCTCGAGCAATGCGTGCGAGGTCATCAAACATCGACTCGATTCGTTTCTTTGCGTCTTCTCTAAATACTTTTACCCCTGCAGGCAAGGTGTCGGGGATATGTGCAAGCGCTTCTTTTCGAGAGTCAAAATGTAATTCTGGAATACCCATATCTTCCATCAATCCCCTCGTCTTCCAAGTATTCGAGTCCCAAGTAGAAAACGGAATGCCCAGCACCGAGCAACAAACCACTGCATGAAAACGCCCAAGTGCCATTTTCTTATGTGAACTCAAAAAATCAAGATAGTCTGCAACAATTGGGGTCTTCGGAGAAAAGCCCGGGCGGAGCCGAATACTAAATGGACCAAATGAAAATATTTCTTTTTGTGCGCAATCGGTAAATCCAACTTCATGTTCTGCATCTTGTTTCGGAACAAATGATCCGAGAAACGCTGAAGCAAACAGCACATCGGGAACCACATCTACAACAGCACCGTGTTCTCTTAGGGCATTCGCACTAAAAGATTCTCTGGCGCTTGTGTAATTGAATTTACTCAGATTTTCATTGCGAGGGTTTTCTGCATATACGCAGTTGACGAGTGCACATGGATATTCGGACGCAAGATTGATTAATTCTTGAAATCTTCCGTGATGAATAGAGCCTTCGCCATTAATAACAACAAGGTCGGCGCCAGCTACATACTCTCGCCATTTTGGAATTTGTTCTAACTTGCTCGGAAGCGAAGCAACCAAATGTAACCCTACACGAGAGAATTGTTCGCGAAATGTTTGACCAACCAGCTGACATCCGAAGTGCGGCGTACGGAGACTTGTGTCACCAATCAAAACAACTTTAGGATTTTTCGCGCTGTTACTGCTCACTCGACAACCAACCCTTCAAAAACAAATGTGTCATCTACCTCGTTTAAATCAATGCCAAACAGCGCACTGTTTCTATGAATTTTATCCTCACTCCAATCCCACCATGCAAGCTCTGTAAGTTGCGCGCAAACATGATTCGAAAAACGCAACTTGATCTCTTTTGCGGGGTTCCCGACAACTATCGAAAACGGGGGGACGTCCTTAACAACTACCGCACCGGCACCGACGACTGCACCGTCTCCGATGGTGATGCCAGGTAACAATATCGCAGAATCACCCACCCAGACATTGTTGCAAATTTTTACAGGGAAAGACGAAAAGTCTATCTTCTTTGCTTTCATTCGATTTTGCAAATTGCACTGTAGGTTCGCGAAATTCGTAGCGTGGTTTGAAGTAATAATTTTTACACCATCACCAATGGCACAGTATTTTCCTATAGAACAATCTCCCTTTCCTTTAATTGTGATTGGGCCATTAATTCGAGTTCCAATTCCAATTTCAGCATCGACTGCAATCCGAGATCGAATTGGATACTTAACATTTTTCCCCCTCGTAATGTACCTAACAACATCTTTAAGTTTCATTTGGACTCCTCCAGTTATCGACACAATCTTTCAGTCGCTCACCAAACTCATAATACCAATCTGAAGAGACCAAAGACCATTCTGTTGGATTCAGTTCAGCCAACTTCCAAGCATCGGTGTGCAAACGGACAATATGTTTGTTTTGTTCAAGTTGCAGAAGC
>CAZURP010000082.1:0-7319 GCA_964623715.1 uncultured Isosphaeraceae bacterium
ATTTTTCAGGAGAGCCCTTTGCTATAAGTGTGACTGGTTTGACTCCAATTTTTTCGAGGAGGTCTTGGAACGTCATGATGGAAGCGATGACACCGATGGAGCCCGTGATAGTTGTTTCTTGTGCAAGGATGTGATCTGCGTTGCAGGAAATGTAATATCCGCCGGATGCCGCAACACTACCGTAGCTTGCAATTATAGGTAGACCAGCTTCTTTAAGCCGTTGCACGTTGTGCCAAATTTCATCGGATGCGGTCACGCCACCACCTGGCGAATCAACTCGAAGGACAACAGCGCGAACGTGTTTGTCGTCGAGAATTTTGTCGATTGCTTGTTGCGCGTACGAAGCATTGGAACCGTCGATGACACCATCGATGTGAAGAACGGCAATGGTGTTGTTGTCGCCGTCGCGTGCAACGTGTGTGCTTACTGGACCATTATCTTCGGTTGCAGCGGCAAATCCTGAAACGCCTGCGATGATTCCGACAAGGAAAACAATGAGAAAAATGAACATTGCTGCAAGGAATGCTACGAATGTTTTAAATCCACCAGTTGTAGCGACAACTTTTAAGGTGGTTTGTTGGTTTGTTTCTGCGGGTGTTTCCATATCGATTCTCCTTGTGTGAAGGTAGCCATTGTAAAGCAGTTCTTTGCTTCTCCAAGAAATACTTCCGAAATTCGTGCATCTTTTTTCAAGACTTTAATGCGTCTCAGAGCCAAATTAAATTTTGTGGAGCACGATGGTGGCGTCGTGGCCGTGTAAGTACGACTGTGTAAAGTCGACGTTTGGGGACAGCGTAAACGCATGCTCAACCCACGCAGTTGTATTAAAGCGAGTAGCAGGGGAAAGGTCTTCGCTTTTTGGATCTCTGCCCGATTGGTTAGAAAGAAAGTTAAACGCAACACCTTTACTTGAAGCTTCAAAAGCATCGTCAATTAACTTCATCGCTGCAGTTTCATCCATAGCATTTAACGTGCCAGAAAACGTAATCCAGTCCCCAGAAAAAAGGTTTGGTGTTCGTAGTACATCTTCCGTCGAAAATGTTGACTTTGCAAGATTGCGTTCCGTTGCAGTTTCGATCATCGCTTCCATCGCATCAACACCGTGAAACGCTGAAAAAGAAACATCCCGTTTTAGTAAGTACTCTGCAAAGTCGCCAATACCACAACCGACATCAAGAATAGAACAGTCGTTGAAATCAATAAAGTCGCAAAAGACTTTGAAACGCAACGCTTGCCCCTCTTTGGATCGCCAAAGTGTTGCATCGAATGTTCCGCCGTGTGCTTTGACCGCTTCTTGATAGGGTTTTAGATAATCGGGAGCGTTCGACAAGGTTACACGCGTTGTCGTGAAAGACGGTTGTGCATTGGCATGAGCAACTGCGAAAGCAAATCGAACAATCGGCCTGTTAGACGTTCATAGTCTGCAAAGTTTTTCTCTGTCTCTTCGCGAATGGTTGACGCTGAAATGCCTGCGTTTTTTACATCTGCTGCGTCGTCCTCAATCCATGATTCCATTCTGGCAACGGTGCACTCGGGGTGGTATTGAACAGCGTACGTATTTGTGCCGTGCATCCATGCTTGGACGTTGCACCGTTCGCTAGACGCGAGCAAAATTGCGCCTTCTGGAAGGGTGCTTACTTGCCAGTGGTGCCAGTGGAATTGGGGACCGCTCCATGGTTGCCCTGAAAGAATAAAATCAGCACGACCAACAGGCGTTAAGTCAACGTTATACCAACCCATTTCAGGTGATTCGCATTTGGACAGTTCGCCGCCCAATGCTCGTGCAAGAAGTTGACTTCCAAGGCATAACCCAAAGACAGGGATTTCTAGTTTGTTTGCGCTTTTAAGTAACTGTAGTTCTTGTTCGACCCACGGTTCGTCGCAGGTTGGGTCTTGTGGACCCCCGCAACTAATGACGCCATCAATTTCATCAAGGTCACTCGGAAGTTGTTCGCCAAGGTGAACGCGGACGACTTGTAAACGGTGACCATCTTCGCGGAGTCGTTGCCCGAGGCGATCAGAGCCCGTTAAGTTGCTGTGTTCGATAATTAAAATAGACATGCGAGAATTAGTACTTTCTACTTTGTAACAACAAGTGGTGCTTCAGTTTCGATTGAAGACAAAATGCGGGAAGCAACGGCAGCGATGCCGTTTGCATCTATGCCTGCCTCTGCTAATTGTTCCGTGCGTGAGCCATGACCAATCCACTGGTCAGGCAAGCCGAGTGTTGTGATGAGTGTCGTATCAAGATTTCGTTTTGCAGCTTCTTCGAGCACCGCAGAACCAAAGCCTCCGATGACGGAGTGGTCTTCGACAGTGATTATTGGAGTGTTGTTTGAGAGTAATTGTTCGATAAGTACACCGTCGACTGGTTTTGCAAAACGTGCGTCGTAGACATCGATTGCTGTTTCATCGACACTGTCGGCGGCGTTAAGTGCATCGATTGCAGTGGTGCCGTAGCCGAGAATGGCGAGTTTTGAAGATGCACTTTTTCGAAGTTGGTGTGCCTTGCCAAGAACAAAGGCGGGGCAGTCAGGCGCATCGTTGCGAACGGTATCGCGTGGGTAACGAAGCGCGGTTAGCCCCGCGTTGTAGTCCGCCATGAACGTCATTGCAGACTTGAGCGTCGGTTCATCGATTGCAGCCATGAGCACCGCATTTGGTAAAACGCGAAGCAGTGCAATGTCGCAGAAGCCGTGGTGGACCGCGCCATCGCCGCCAACAACGCCTGCTCTGTCAAGGCAAAGCCGAACGGGCAATCCTTGTAGCGCAACTTCTTGGAACGCTTGGTCGAACGCTCGTTGCAGGAACGTCGAGTACACAGCAAAGAATGGTTTACAGCCGGTTTTTGCCATGCCAGCGAGCATGTCCATTGTGTGTGATTCGCAAATGCCTGTGTCCCAGACACGGTTCGGAAATTTTTCTATCGCCGTATCAATTCCTGTACCGTCGGGCATCGCAGCTGTTGCTGCAACAACTTTTTCATCGTGCAACATCAGGCTAGTGAGAGAATCAGCAAACGCAGACGTAAAACTTCTTCCAGAGGGTTGCATTTCGACGCAGGTGTTTTTTACATCAAATGGTTTTGGCGAATGGAACTTCGTTGCGTTTTGTTCGGTGTATTCAAACCCCTTGCCTTTGACTGTGTGCGCGTGCAGTAGCAGCGGTCGGTCAACGTCGCGGACTTCAACAAGCATCTCAATCAAAGATGGAAGGTCGTGTCCATCAACAGGTCCCACCGAGAGCAACCCGAAATGTTCAAACCATGAATCTTCAAAGATTGCATCTTTCATCATCTCGGTCATTCGGTGTGTCATGTCTTCGAGCATAGAACCACCGGGCAATTTACCCATGACGTTCTTTGCTGTTTTTTTCATCGAACGATACGTGGATCCAACTCTAAGGTGGTCGAAATAATCTGCAATCGCGCCTTGAGGATTTGCAATGGACATGTTGTTGTCATTAAGGACAACGAGGAACTGACGTTTTAACGTTCCAGCGTTATTCAAGCCCTCCATCGCAACACCATTGACAATTGAAGCATCACCAACAAACGCGACGACCCTTCTTCCATCGTTGTTTACTGTTGGTTCATACACCTCGCCATTGAGCGTATCTCCACGAGCCATGCCAACCGCAGTTGAAATAGCCGTGCCAGCGTGCCCTACCGAGAATAGGTCGAATGGCGACTCATCAGGTGAAGGGAAACCAGACATGCCACCACGCTGGCGTAACTTGCCAAGGAGGTTCTGCCTCCCAGTGAGCAATTTATGTGTGTAGCACTGGTGCCCAACATCAAACAACAGTCGGTCGCTTGAAAAATCAAAGACGTAATGCAAAGCAATCATTAACTCAACAACACCAAGGTTCGGCGCTAAGTGACCGCCGCTTTTTTTAACTTGTTCGCAAATTGCGTGACGAATCTCAGCGGCTAGTTTCGATAGAGATTCAACGGGAAGTTTCTTCAAATCCTCTGGGGATTGAATTGTTGGGAGAAGTTCAGCACGCATAACAGACCTTATATTGTACGCTCATCGAGTCCTGTGAGCCATCCAAAGATTGAAAGAAGACAGGGTTTCTGTGTTGCATTTGAGTAACTCAAGTGCATTTTCTGCTTGTTTTTGCAATTCTTGCACGGCAAGCTTCGATGCATCGGCGCCGATTGTTCCTGGATACGTCATTTTACCTGCGCCCTCATCTTTTCCAGTTACCTTTCCAACCTGTTCAGTTGTGCCGTGAAGGTCGATGAGATCGTCGACGATCTGGAACATTAACCCAATAGCACTCCCAAACGTACGTATCGCTTCGAACTCTTGTTCAGTAGCATTTCCACATATTGCACCCATGGCACAAGCGCATTGAATGAGGGCGCCTGTTTTGTTTCGGTGAATTTCTTCAAGTTGTTGCTGGGGAGCTAAGTGCTCAGGAAGTCCTCCAAGCGTGTCGTAGACTTGCCCTACGACCATGTCGCTCGTCGCTTGTGCGAGCAGGTTTGTGAGTGTTGCTTGTTGCTCGCAAGTGAATGCATCCGTAATCAACTGCGTAAATGCAACAGGAAGTAACAAATCGCCGGCGAGCACCGCCATCGCCTCGCCTGATTTGACGTGTAGCGTTGGTTTTCCTCTTCGCAGGTCGTCGTTGTCAATCGCAGGTAAATCGTCGTGTACCAAACTAAAACAGTGGATAAGTTCCACGGCGAGGGCAGCAGGCATCGCTTTTGAGAGAGAACCACCGACTGCTTCGCAGCATAAAAGTGCAAGAGCAGGGCGGACGCGCTTTCCCCCATTGACAACAGCGTATCTAGCTGCTTCTTCCAGGTGTTTTGGCAACGCGAGGTTCCCAAGGCACACGTCAAGCGCAGTTTCGATAGTTCGGGCTAGATCGAGCAATTTTGAAGGAGGTTGTTGAATTGATGTAGATGTCACGCACAGATTGTATGTTCTAAACCTACAATCTATGGGATGCAAGATGAACTAATGCAAAATCTCTCAACATTGATTGACCGTGGTGGGTTTGTCATGATTCCACTTTTCGTTGTGAGCGTGCTAAGTGTTGCACTCATTCTAGAACGGTGCTGGTTTTGGTTACTTGTTGGTGGGCGGGGGTCGCTGGTTCGCCTTGAGAAACTCAACACATTTTTTCGCAAGGGTGCGCACGAATCAGCAGCAAAAATGGTTGCAAAAGATGCATCGCCCTACGGCGAGATAGCAAAAGCACTATTGGAAGAGGGGCCGAGTGACGCGGTTGCATTGGGTGCGGTTGAAGTGCAACGACCTCGGATCGATCGATTCATGGTTGCACTGTCGACAATCATCACCGCAGCACCGTTGCTCGGTATTTTAGGCACAGTGATGGGCATTATTCAATCGTTCAATTTGCTCGGCGCACAGGATGTGCTGACCGATCCAACAGATGTCGCAGGCGGTATTGCTGCTGCGCTCTTAACGACAGCGTTTGGGTTAATTATCGCGCTTGTGACACTGTTTCCATACATGTTATTTAGAGGCTGGTCATCAAGGGCAATTGGCAGAATTGAAGCGATGATTGCAGCTGCACAACAGGGAGATTCCAAATGATGTTATTCCTTTCGACGATATGTTTTACTGCGATGTTGCAAGAACCCGCGGTAGCCGTGCCAATTGCTGAACCTGCACTTGCATGGACACGCAAAACTGTAGGTGAAAACATTGTTTCACTTGAACTTGTCTCGAGAAGGTTCGAAGCAGAAGGCAAACCTGACCTGTGGCTCGTCGGTGTTGCACATATCGCGGACAGTCATTTTTACGATGATGTTGCTTCGCTTCTCGATGAAATGGACATCGTGTTGTACGAATCAGTTCGCCCGTCTGGTTCTCGACCACCCTTTGGTGAGACAGAGGAAGTCAAAGTTGCATCGACACAAAAATCACTTGAATTTGTTGCTGGTATTGCAAAGCGCGCAGCAGAAGAATCAGAACTTGTGCCTGAATCCTTAGACGATGTTATTGCAGACGCAAGTTTGCTCGATCGTCGGTTGTCGACTTGGGTTGAGGATGCTTCCGTCGATGCTTGGGGAAGACCATTTGCGCTACAAGTGGATGTTGAAACTGCGACGATTACGCTGTGGAGTTTTGGTTCAGACGGAGCAGTTGGTGGATCTGGGAGCGCAAAAGATTTGACTGCATCTCGGGTCGTTGATGTTCCAACCGAACAAGACTTACTTGATGAGGAAGAATTGCTTGATGCGGGCATTCTTCTTGACGACGATCTTGAAGAGGAAGAAGACGAAACAAAAGGGATGCAAGCAGAATTTGCAGAGGCACTTGGGTTTGAATTTCAACTTGAAGCGCTTCCCTATGAAGAACCGCACTGGTTTTGTAGCGACCTGACCATTGATGAGGTAGAAGCAAAATTAGTCGAGCGTGGCGCAAGTCCAGATGTTTTGGGAACTGTCACGGGCGAATCATTCACCGCAAAACTCGCAACTGGAATGATGAAAATTATTCCAATGCTGGATTCATTAACGGGAGGCGGTATCCGCGAGACAGCTCGACTTTTGATGATCGAAATGCTTTCTATGCCTGACTCTGATCAATTACTTGAAGGGCTCGAGCCGGAACTTGCACATGTAATTATTGTTGATCGGAACACAGAATTACTCAACGATATAGCTGCAACAATATCCATTTCAGACGAGTTGTCGACAATTGGTGTGCTGTACGGAGCAGGGCATATGGCGGATTTAACCACGAGAATACATTCCTTGTTTGGGTACTTTCCCGTTGAGGAGCGATGGTTTTCAACGATGAGCGTTGACCCAAGTAAATCTTTGCTTGACGAAAAATACATGCGACAGATGCGCGTGATGATGCAGATTCAAATGAAGAACGCAGCAAAAAAGAAAGAAGAATCAGAAAACAACGAGACACCAAAAAAGAAAGAGTAGGTTATTGCGTGTGACTAAATTCGCTCGCGGGGAAGTCGCCTACCTTTTGCGCATTTGAAATCCACAAACTTTGGTCGAGAAGTGTTTCGATTTCAACGTTCTTTGTCGAGCCATCGGCGTTGCAAATAGCAGGCATCCCGTTAAATCTTCCAATCGGTACGGATGTATCTGATTGTGCTTCTACTCTGCCTTGTCCAAGTGGTAGCCACTTCACGACTCTTGCAAAAACACTTGGAATTGCCATGAACGTCCCTGGTGTATCATCTGGCATACTGTCGTATACGCCCTCTTCAGCAAAAAAAGTACTACAAAAGACAATTTGGTGGTTCGATTTTTTGATTTGTGCATCAAAGTGTGCCCCAACAGAAACCACTCTGTTGTCAATGAGTGACTC
>CAZURP010000083.1:0-7282 GCA_964623715.1 uncultured Isosphaeraceae bacterium
TTGGATTTGTACGTGTGTAACTATTTAGAGTTTGATTTTGCAAAACCACCAGAAATGGCGAAGTACAAAGGGCAAGATGTTCTTGGCGGCCCCCACGGGATGACTCCCGAAAAGGATGTTGTCTATGAAAATGTCGGCGATGGGACATTCCAGGAAGTGACGAAAGAATGGGGATTTGGGAGCGAGCCGTCCTTTGCATTGAATGCAGCAATTCTCGATTTTACAGGTGACGGCCTGCAAGACGTTTTTGTTGGGAACGATTCAATGGCGAACCATTTATTCGTGAACACAGGCGAGACGCCACCGCGTTTTGAAAACAGGGCAGTGCAATCAGGCTCCGCAACGAACGGAGATGGGGCGATGCAGGCAACTATGGGGATTGCCGTTTCGGATGTTAACGAAAACGGTCGACCTGATATTTTTACAACTAACTTTTCAAGCGACACGAATACGTTGCTGTTGAACGATGCGTCTGGTTATTTTGAGGATCGAACAAAGCGGTTTGGGCTTGGATTGTTGAGCCGTTCTCTACTTGGCTGGACGTGTGCATTTCATGACTTTGATTTGGATGGTGATGAAGATTTATTTATTCTAAACGGGCATGTCTATCCAAATGCGACGATGGAGACAATGGATAGTGCTCGTAGCCAACCTGTGTTACTTCTCGAAAGAAAAGGCGAGCGGTTTGAACGTGTTGCGATACCGGGCGAACACCGAGACCGGACTGCGGTCTTTGGAGACTTGGACAACGATGGTGACACAGATGTTATCGTTGCACAGCGAAGTGGAGACATTCGTGTGTTGCGAAACGATGCTCAACATGAACAACCATTGACTATTGAGTTTGACGGCGCAATTTTTGGCGCAAAAATAACTGTCACGTTTATGGATGGCAGCAACACGACGACTTGGATTACGGATGGATTTGGTTTTCAATCATCTTCTAATGAAGCAAGGAAAATATTCATCCAGCCAATCGAATCACTCGAAATCACATGGGCAAGTGGCAAGAGAGACATAATTGTCAATGTCCCTAAGTCGGGTGTGTTTACCATTACTGCTCAGGATTAAGGAAAAGCATGAATTCAAGTTTTGAATACGCCCGACTTCGTGTATTTCTTACCTAAAATCGTTTGCGCGTTCGCGCCCATCCAGTCTTCTAGAACAGCGGTGTACACTTCTCGAAAATCAGTATTGAACTTCAAGTCGCCTTGGTCAAGGTCTGTCAGGGAGGGGTGTTTGCCGAGCAATCCGTTTTGTACATTGTCACCGATCAAGAACATTGGCGCGGCAGTGCCGTGGTCAGTTCCTGCAGAACCATTTTGAGCAACTCGCCGACCAAACTCACTGAAGACCATGGTTACTACTTTGCCCGAGTTTCCTTGTTTGACAAGATCTGCTTGGAATGTTTTTAGCGCATCGCCAAGTTGTCGCATGAGATTTGCGTGACTGTTCAGTTGATTCGCATGGGTGTCAAAACCGCCAAGGCTTGCGTAGTACACCCGAGTTGGGAGGTCTGCGCGAATCATTGAGCCAATGAGTTGGAGTTGTTGTGCGAGTTGTCCGTCTGGATAACGGAGAAGTGGTTGTTTTGCAACAGCGGCGCGTATTCTGTCTGAAGAAACTTGCGCATCTAGGGAGGTGCGCAGCAAGAAGTCAAGTTGGGAATCTCTGTTGTTCGCTTGCGTTGTTTCTTTTCGATTAATGTCATCGTACGACTCGCCAAGGACACTATTCACAGTCGACCCAGCCCATTTAAACAATTCTTCCGTTTCGAAATTGACAGCTTTTTGGGTCTGTCCATGTAAAGCAAGTGGCGCTTTATTTCCAATGGCGATTGACCCTTTTGGGTTTGGTTTGCCAGCGCATGTATTATCAAAATACTTTCCAAGCCAGCCGTATCCTTGTCCTGAATGTTCGGCTGTGTGCCAAATATCCGTGGAGGTGAAGTGAGAACGGTTTGGGTTTGGGTACCCAACGCCTTGGATAATCGCAGCTTGCCCGTTGTCAAGTAAATCACGCATACCGGTTAAATTTGGGTGGAGCCCATAACCATCCGCTCCGGGAATTGTTAATGCATCTGCTTGTTTGATTGCAATCTGCGGTCTGTTGTTGTAATACGATCTATCCCCGTAAGGGATAACCGTGTTGAGTCCATCGTTGCCGCCACCAAGTTGGATGACAACAAGTGTGTGGTCTTCAGGAATGCCGGCCTGTGAAGACACCAATGACCCGACAGGCAACATGACGCCTTCTGCAGAGCGTTGCATAAACAGTGGCACGGTGGTTGCCATCGAGAGGAAAGCCATGCCTTGTTGCATAAACAATCGACGGCTGTATGCATCTTTTGAGCCAGTGCTTGAAGTGGATTCGTGATCGTGATGGTGATGTGACATAGAAAATCCTTAACAGAGTTGGTATTCTGGCATTGCAGTAATAAGTGTGAGCAATCCAGTGACAGTCTCATTATTCACTGTGTTGTGTTGTGTTTTTAAGTAATCCTCAAGCGAAGCGACTCGGTCCTTCGCAGGAGTTTCAACATTGAGTAGCGTAGTCAGTAAGTGATTGAGAGCGGTCTTCTCGGAACGGGTGTGTCCATTGACGAGTGCAATTGCATCGTAGCGTGTGCCGTCTGCTTCCCATGCGTCGCTGTCAGGTCGTTGGCCCGTTAACAAGTACAACAAAGTGTTTTGTCGCATAAACAGCGTGGAGGTGTTGATCCACGTACGCCCGCCATCCCAGCCCTTCACTGATGGCGGAGCAAACAATCGCTGTCCCATGACATCGGATGCGATTGCAAGCGTGCGGGCCATTTTCTTTCGTTGCGGAGGGTTGAGAGTGCGCGCTGCTTGCACAATTAACTGCACGGGACTTTTAATGATTGCATTTCTATTCGCACTGTCATAAAAATGATCGGAGAGAAGAATTGTTTCAATAATCGGTTTGATGTTCCAACCGTGTTGTTTGAATTTCTTTGAAAGTGCACGAATATATGCTTTAGACTCTATGGTTTCACCATGGGGCAAATCATTGACAAAATAGCGATACAATTTTTCAATTACAAATGTAGAGGCACTTGATCGAGTGAAAATAAGATCGACAAAATCGTCGCCATCGAATTTTCCGCTTCTGCCAAATATTTTCTTGGTCCCGCTGTCGTGTTGGCGAATTTGCATATTGAAAGAATCGTCTTCGACAGTGTATCCAGTGAGTGTTCGTGCGCCTTCTTTGATGTCATCTTCGGTGTAGCCGTCGCCTTCCCCGAGTGTAAAGAGTTCCATGAGCTCGCGCGCGAGATTTTCGTTTGGTGCTTGTTTTCGATTTTGATGATTATTTAAATATTTAATCATCGCTGGGTCGTGAATGATTCCGCGAACTAAGTCTTCTTTGAAGTTTCCCATGGCGTTGTCACGAAAGAACATGTTTTGCATATACATGTGGTAACTGTTCTCGATAGTTCGGTACCCAGTTGCAAAATGTCCGTGCCAGAAGAGCGTGAGTTTTTCCTCGAGTGGTCTTGGGGTTGAAATCATTCTTCGCAACCACCACTCTTCCATTTCAGCGATTTGTTTTCGGTCCTCGCGTTGCCGTTTTTGTCTTTCTTTGCGAAACTGATCAACAAGGTCCTCGTCCTTTGTTTGCCGAGCTTTTTTGACAAGCGCTCGTTCATCGGATGTTAGGGGCCGGATTATGTCCTTGTCGTAATCGGCAATCGCGGGGGGTTCTGGGTCGGGCAATTCTTTGTAGTTGACAATGTATTCAACCGATTTTTTTAGCCCAAGGTCCGCAAGTGCTTGTATTTGTTGTGGTGTTCCTCCAAACCCAGCCCTCTGGAGAAGATGTTGTGCGCAGCGTGCATCAAACTGCTTAGGGTCGAGTGGTTGTAGAGAAGAAACGGTCATAGTTTGCTCCAAATCTGTGGACAGCCGTGTTTCGGTCAGTCCTTGGGGTGTCTCGTTTTTTCCAACGAAGGCGGTTTGCCGGCTATTGCGTTTTAATACGACGTCTACGCAACCTATGTTTCAGGCGTATTGCGTTGCCAATAACCGTAACATCACTCAAACCCATCGCTGCTGCAGCAATAAGTGGTCCATGTTCGCCTAAAAGCCCAAAAGCAGCGAGTGGAATGGCCGCAACGTTGTACATAAAGGCAAAAACGAGGTTCTGCTTAATCGTGCGAAGTGCGTCTTTTGCAATGTGTATCGATTCTGCAGTTGCCTCGATATTGTTCGCTGGGATGATAATCGATGCAGATTCCATTGCGACGTTTGTGCCTGATGCAATAGCAACACCAACATCAGAAGCTGCAAGTGCCGCTGCATCGTTGATGCCGTCACCCACCATCATCGATGGTCGTGCCAACGATGAAACAATATTTGTTTTGTCAGATGGTGATGCCTGGGCGTGTACGTTCTCTGCGTTGATGCCAACTTCACGAGCAACTTCTTCTGCGGTTGATTGACGATCACCAGAGAGCATGTGCACATCAATACCAAACGAGTGCAGTTCTGTAATGGTGCTTTTTGCTTCTGCTCGGATCTCGTCCGTCACAGAAACTCGACCAATAGTTTCGTCTTCAAGAACAACTTTGCACGTTGCAGCGTCATCGCGAAGGACGGAAACTCGCTTTCCATCAACGATTCCGTGTACGCCACTTCCTGCGGTTGCTACGAAATTTTGCACGGTGGGTACTGTGATGTTTTGCTTTTCAGCTTCTTTGACGATGGCAGTTGCAATCGGATGCTCGCTCGGGGATTCAACTGACGCGGCAAATTTTATCACGTCTTCTTTTGAATAGTTCGCTTCTGGGAAAACAGTTGCGACAACTGGTTTGCCGAGAGTGAGCGTTCCGGTTTTATCAAAAATCACAGTGTTGATTTTTCCTGCGAGTTCAAGTGAGCCGGCGTCTTTTACTAAAATTCCGCGCAAACTCGATTCACCTGCGGCAACCATGACAGCCATTGGTGTCGCAAGCCCAAGTGCACACGGGCAGGAGATAACCAAAATAGTCACAGCAGAAACAAATCCAGTTTCAATATCTCCAGCGAGAATCCATCCAACTACAGTAATTGCAGCAATTGCAAGTACTATTGGAACGAAGATTCCGGAAACCTTGTCAGCAATTCGTTGGATGCCCGCCTTGCTCGATTGTGCGTTGGTCACAAGTTGGGCAATTCGCGATACGGTTGTGTGGCGTCCGTCAACTGTCGTCAAAAGGATTAGTTGCCCCGTCGTATTCATTGATCCAGCAATCAGGGTGTCGCCAATATTTTTTGCAACTGGAAGCGGCTCGCCGGTCACGATGGATTCATCGACTTCGCTGATGCCATCAACGACAGTTCCATCGACAGGGATTCTGCTTCCAGGTCGAACTAGAAGTCGAACGCCTTCGCCAACTTCGCCTGTCGGAATTTTTGTTGTTGTTCCATCCTCCGCGACAACCTCTGCTTTGTCGGGTTGCATTTTTAAGAGTTCCCGAATTGCCGAACCGGCTTTTGCAGCCGAGGTAGCTTCGAGCCAATGCCCAATACTAATGATTGCAAGTAGGGCAGCCGCTTCCATGAAGTACATTGGATAACCGAGCTGCTTGTCGAAAAACTTTTCTGAAACAAAAATAAACAGGGAAAAGAAATACGCTGCAGATGCACCGATGGTGATGAGCGTATCCATATTGGTTTTGAATCGTTTTGCAGCTCCTATTGCGGAACGAAAGAACCCGCCGCCGACGAGAATCATGGCGGTTGAAGATGCGAGGAACATCGCCCACGGCATCCAAGGACCAGCGATGCCAAGTGAATCAGCGCTCCAGTGGAGTGCTTCAAAGGGTGCCCAGATGGAGACGCCAAGAATAGCGCGGCGTTTCCATGCGGAGGCGTTCTTTTTTTGCCTTGTTTCGATTTCAGTGGGAATTTTTGAGGGGTCGATTGCCGCCTGAATTAGTTTGGATGGGTATACGGCGTGAGTTGGAACGTTGGCGAGATGCTCACCATCGAGATTTTCGCCGGAAATGGTTGCTCTTCCAGTTGCAACTGCAACGGCGGAGAAGGTGACGCCTTCGACGTTATTTAACGCCTTTTCAACAGCAGCACTGCAGGCTGCACAATTAAGCTCATCAACTTGAAGTTCGATTTGTTCCATGGTGAGCAGTCTACCAAAGGTGTCTGACCCCAAAGGTGGTGCATGCGGCGTGTCAGGCACTAAATGCGAGTGTGACTGTCACTCTCAAATGGCGGCTAAGGTGATCAGGGCACCAATCTTGCAAAATGGTGTGACAGTCACGAGGTGTCTGACCCCAATGTGGGTGTGACAGTCACTTGGTTTTATTGTTGGAAAACGGTCAAATGCGGGTATACTGTCAGCCATGCGAAGTGATCGTGGAACAACTCTGGCAACTATCCTTGTGCTGATGTGCTGCATTGGCGGCTCCGTCGGGGCAAGCACAATAACCACGCATCGGGTACTCATTAGCACTGTCGCGCACCACGGAAACACGGCTTTTGTCGAAATGGGCAGCCCTTCACGTGATTTGGATGTTCACACTGTGTGGAATCCTCAAATACTTGATGGCGACCTCCTTCCACTTGCCGATATTGAAGAACGTCACAAATTACCACCGCCAGCGCGTTGTTGATTCGTAACCAGTTCTCTTTCATTTTTTCACATTTCAAAACAACATATAGAAGAGGTGACGCATGGGCGTTCCAGTCATTAGTACAGTCGGTCGTAAAATATTCGGTAGCCGTAACGATCGCATGGTGAAGCGGTATTTAAAGTTAGTCGAGCAAGTCTCTAGCCGCGAGGCAGAGACAAGAGTGCTCACTGATGCAGAGTTATACGCAAAAACAGCAGAGTTTCGCAGACGGGTTTCTGAAGGAGAAACTGCGACGGATTTAATCCCGGAAGTATTTGCAATAGCACGTGAGGCAATGGACAGAGCCGTCGGTATTCGAAATATATTTAATCCTGTGCACGAATTTGACCCTTCACAACTTGATGCTGATGCTCGAAAACTCTTCGACGAAACGAAAGCTGTTATCGAAGCAACGGAAGACCGAAAACCAGACCGTGAACTCCTTGGCTGTGTCGAACCCACGCCAGCGTGGCAGTTTATTGACATCCCTAATGCACTGTACGAAGCAGTCCGCGAACTCTATCCACAATCAAAGCCACCATTTCGCGCTCGCCCGTTCGATGTGCAGTTAGTCGGAGCGGTTGTTTTATATGAAGGGAGAATTGCGGAAATGAAAACAGGCGAGGGCAAAACTATCGTTGCACCACTTTC
>CAZURP010000084.1:0-7281 GCA_964623715.1 uncultured Isosphaeraceae bacterium
GTTGAACCGATGCTTGCAGTTGGCACTGGGCAAATAGAACACACGCGTGGCACTTGGCCAATTTACCCTGCAGATCATTCCATGAGCGTGCACTACGAAGCGGACATTTTGATTGGCGCAGATGGGCCGATTGACTTAACGGAGGGTCTACATGACCTTCCATATATTGTTGGAAACTAAAACATGATTCTATATCTTACAAGCATATTATTGCTAAACCCTTTGCAATATCCAGAGACCCACAGAGGAAATGTTGTTGAAACACTTCACGGTGTGGAAGTTGCGGACCCGTATCGGTGGCTCGAAAAAGACGTCCGAGAAAGCGAAGAAGTCAGCAATTGGGTTACCCAAGAGAACATCGTCACTCGCCAGTTTTTAGATGCGATTCCTGTGCTCCCGAAAATCAAAGCAGAACTTACGCAAGCTTGGAATTATGAGAAGAACGGGCTTCCATTTCACCGTGGGCCTCGTTGGTTTCAATCGAGAAACACAGGGTTGCAAAACCACAGCGTCATTTATACAGGCAACAATGCCGACAATATCGAGAAAGTGCTTCTCGACCCAAACACCTTCTCAGAAGATGGTACTCGCGCGCTCTCCATGTACAGTCCAAGCCCAGAAGGCAAATACCTTGTTTGGGGCATAGCAGATGCAGGCTCCGACTGGTCAACGTGGTACGCAAAAGATTTATCGACTGGCGAGACACTAACTGAAGTCTTGACTGATATCAAAAATGATTCCCCTTCTTGGCTTCCTGATGAGACGGGATATTATTATTCACGATATCCTCACTCGGACAGCGATGGTCACATCGCAACGACTGATGCATCCGAACTTTGGCTTCACCTCATGGGCACAGAACAATCCGAAGATAGGCTTGTGTACAAAAACAGTGCACATCCCAATCGTTTTTATGGTGCAAGCGTCACGAAAGATGGAGGTTGGCTTGTCATCGCTGTCCACGAAGGTACTTCATCGAATAACGCCGTACTTATCAAGGGACCCTCCGAAGAACAACTTCATTGGCTCATTTCAGATTTTAACGCTGAAGTATCACTCATTGGTGGCATCGGTGACAAACTCTGGTTTAAAACCGACAGAGATTCACCAAACGGAAAACTCATTGCTGTTGATTTCAGTTCTGGAGAGCCCAAGTGGTCTGTGGTCATTCAAGAACAAGCAAATATTTTGCGCAGTGCTGACATTGTTGGAGGTAAGATAACTTGCACGTGGCTTGAAGACGCTTCTTCAAAAGCAACCGTGCATGATCTCCTTGGTTCGCAACTCTACGAAGTTGCCATGCCAGGAATTGGAACTGCTTCTGGTTTTGGAGGAACGAACGATGACACATTGGTCTACTGGTCCTATTCGAGTTTTAACCAACCACCCTCTATATATTCTCTGGAACTCGACACAAAAGAGACCGCACTGTTCTGGAAAACGGATGTACCTCTTGACCTCTCAGATATAGTTGTTGCTCGAGAATTTATCACGAGCACGGACGGTGAACGCGTTCCGATGTTTATCGTTTCAGGCAAAGACACAGTGCTAAACGGAAACAATCCAGTTCTCCAATACGGATACGGCGGTTTTGACATTGCTATTCTGCCGCATTTTTCTTCATCGAGGGCAACATGGATTGATATGGGTGGCGTACTCGCTGTTGCGTGTATTCGAGGAGGAAGTGAATACGGGCGAAGATGGCACGAAGGCGGCATGCTTGCAAACAAACAACAGTGCTTCGACGATTTCATCGCCTGCAGTGAGTGGTTAGTTAAAAATGATTGGACCCAACCATCCAAACTTGCTATCCAAGGTGGAAGCAATGGTGGTCTTCTCGTCGGCGCTTGCATGACGCAACGACCAGAACTATACGGTGCATGCTTACCCGCGGTTGGTGTCATGGACATGCTTCGCTTCCCACTCTTTACCGTTGGTTGGGCATGGACAAGTGACTACGGCGACCCCAAAGATCCAGACATGTTCAAGTATCTCCTCGGGTATTCGCCCTACCACAATCTCGAAAAGGGTACCTGTTATCCATCGACTATGGTCACAACTGGTGACACCGACGACCGTGTCGTGCCCTCACACAGTTTCAAGTTTGCTGCTGAACTACAGTACGCACAATCTTGCGATAATCCTGTGCTCATTCGTATCGAAACCCGAGCTGGTCATGGTGCAGGAAAACCAACACACCTTCGAATCGACGAAGCAGCAGACGTGTACGCCTTCCTGTGGCAGGCTCTCGGAATGCAATAACCCAGTTGCTTTTCGTTTTTCAAAGTGACAGTCCCTTTGCGGTATAATGGGTAGATGCGAATCAGACTTTCTAATCCTCGGGGGTTCTGCGCTGGCGTTCGCATGGCGGTCGACATCGTCGATCAATTGCTCGATGCAATAGGCGAGGATGAAAAACTCTATGTGTACCATGAAATTGTGCACAATCGACACGTCGTAAAACGTTTACGCGACCGTGGAGCAATCTTCGTTGAGACAATTGAAGAAATTCCCTTTAAGGCAATTGTTGTCTTTAGTGCGCACGGCGTCAGCCCAAAAGTTAAACAACAAGCAAAGGATAAACAACTCACGTGTATTGATGCGACATGTCCGCTTGTCACAAAAGTGCACGCAGAGGCAATAAGGTATGCCAAGCGCGGGTGGCAAATCCTTTTGATTGGGCATAAAAACCACCAAGAAATTGTCGGTACACAAGGCGAAGCACCAGAAGCGATACAAATTGTCGAATCTGTAACAGACATAGAACATTTACATATCATCGACCTGCAAAAGCTCGTCTACCTGACACAAACTACGCTAAGTACCGACGATGCCGAAATCATTATTTCAGCACTCAGAAAAACTTTTCCCGCTATCAACGCACCGCCAACAGACGACATCTGTTACGCAACAACAAAAAGGCAAAATGCTGTCAGAGAGGATGCTGCAGAAAACGATTTGGTTCTCGTCGTAGGCTCAAAAAACAGTTCTAATTCTGTCAGGCTGACTGAAATTTCTGAAAGCGCCGGTACAAAGGCGTACCTACTTGATGATGTTTCAGAACTCGATCCATCGTGGTTTACGAATGTTGACTCAGTACTCATTACTGCAGGAGCAAGTGCACCTGAACATCTCGTACTTGAACTCATCGATCATCTTACGAAAATGCACGGGGGATCTCTCGTTGGAAATTCTACCTTTGACGAAGGCATGACTTTCTCGATGCCACAATCTCTGAACACCTTTTTACAATCAATCGATATCACTATCGAAGGAAACCCAGCATGACCCACGTAAAAGAACATGCACTAGAACTTTTTCCGCGAGACATTGACGCTCTAGTTGCAGAAATTGGAATGCCATCCTTCGCAAGCAAGCAAATCGCTGATTGGATTTACAAAAAAAATGCAACGACCTTCGATGAAATGACCAATATTTCGAAAGTAAAACGGGAGTTGCTCAGCGAGAGAATGTTCTTTCGGCGCTCTACATGTATAAAAACACAAAACGCCTCAGATGGCACTATGAAAAAACTCCTTGCTTGGGACGATGGATCGAAACAAACAGAAACCGTCATGATTCCTGCAAAAAACCGCCGAACTGCTTGCGTTTCAAGTCAAGTCGGGTGCCCTGTCAAGTGCACTTTTTGCGCTTCGGGAATGGGCGGTCTTGATGGTAGTTTAGACGTCGGCCAAATCGTCGAACAAGTGATGGAACTTGGAGGCACTGACATTTCCAACATCGTCTTCATGGGCATGGGCGAACCACTCTCAAATTACAACGCGGTCACCCGCGCGATTCGCATTCTAAACGCACCTTGGGGACTTGGTATTGGCGCCCGAAAGATCACTGTCTCCACTGTTGGTCTTCCTGCAGCCATTGAAAAACTTACGACGTTTGACATACCGATCACGCTCGCTCTGAGCTTGCATGCGCCAAACGATGAGCTACGAAAACAACTTATCCCGTGGGCAAGATTCGCACCAATCGAAGATATACTCAAAGCGTGCAGCAATTATTTTGACGCAACCGGTCGAGAAATAACATTGGAGTATCTTCTTCTTGGTGGCGTGAACGACCGAACAGTTGACGCGAAGGAACTCATCGGACTTTGTAAAACACTTCGTTGCAACGTAAACCTCATTCGTTATAACGAAGTGCCTGGGCTAGAATACGTTCGTCCAAAGACAGAACAAGTCAGAAGGTTTCAAGAAACATTACAAAAAGCTGGCGTGAACACTCACATCCGTGCGAGCAGAGGTCGAGATATCTCAGCTGCATGTGGGCAACTTCGGCGCGAATACACACAGATGACTACTGAATGATTCGTCGTATTTCTTCTAACGAAGCGGAATGCAACTTGTTTTCAACTGCGAGATGGTGCAACTTTGAAAATTTACCAAGCCACTCGCCGTATTCTGCCTGAGAATCTGCAGCCCTGCTTATTGAATCAATAATCGCCTCTCGGACCGCTCGGTCTCGTCTATGCCCTCGCCATCGCCGCGGAATACATCTGCCAACCACAGTAACAAGAACAGATGACCAATCGCTTGTTCGCAAATCCATTTGGAAAGACCATTTCCAGAGTCGCAATTTAAAACGCGATAAAAAACGCCGTTTCAATACGTCTCCCCTTGAATTACGCACATTCAAACGCGTGCGTATTCGGCGAAGGATTTCTGGGCTCCTCGCAAGTCTTGCGAGGTACACTGCATCTCGAATAAGCATAGATTCCGCTAATGGAAGAATGACCGACCGTGTAAGCAACCGGCCATTTTCTGCTGAATCTACTGCATACACTTGGCACAACAACGTGACAAAATTCGTCGCAACTTCTTCTCCTCCCCAGAGCATACATCTACGTATGCCATTCATTAAATCAACAACAGACTGCCTGCCTTCAACCGTTTCATACAAACCAGAGAGTGATTTCTTGCACTGTTGAAGAAGTCTCTTCATAACTTCGGCGGAAGCCAACCCTCTTGCACCTTGGGATCGCAAATCTCTCACACATATTTTTTCTAAACGAGATAAAACGACTTGTGAATCTTCTTTTGTTGGCTTCCATCTACTTTCAGAATCATTAGCGACCTGACGACCAAATTCAAACGCCTCAACACTTCGAGCAAATCCATTTTTCTCTACATGCTGGACTGCATACTGCATTGCATCAACCGTTGCTGGAATAAATCCTTGCTGGAATGCCATACCTAACTGAACAATATCGCCCAACCGCTCGTTATGAAACCGAAATCGAGCGAGCGAAGCAAACCCGCGAAGGTTCAACTGCGCAGGAATACAACATTCCGAAAGTAACTGTTTGTCAAAAGGAATTGTCTCACCGTTTTCATCTTTTAGTGCTGTTTGGTGTTCAAGCAACTCTGTATTAATAACTGCATGTGTTCGTTTATTCGAACCAACACGCAAATTACCGTTTTGGTTTAAACATCGAATTACTTCTTCCCGATCCCAGCCAAGCAGAAGGTCTGCCTCTCCCCAAGGAATCGATCCAATAAGTGGGCGGGACGAGTTAGCTGTTTGTTTGCGAGTAAACAATAACTGGGTCCATGCTCTTCGGCCTGGCCCAACAAAACGATTATTACATTGCACACGAATTTCGTATCCCATCTGTACACCCGCTTGGATAAGAATTTCACCAATCACTCCTGGATCATGCCCCCGTGATCCAGCAATGTGTACTCTCCACGAAGGAGCCGATGCATGGAGTACTTTTGGAGGTGCCAATCTGTTTGAACTCTTTGCAACAACCCGGACAGGCGGCTTGCTCCTTGTTACCTGCACTCGTTCAAGAATGGGTCGCAATGAGATTCTCCAGCGTCGATACTCCGGCTTAAGCCAACGTGTTGTGATGGACGTTTCGAGTGGCATAGCGGGAGTGGTTGTTTTCAATTTCCAAGGGTCAAAAGGAACCATGCGCACAGGCGTGAGTTGCTCCATAGGAATAACTATTGCGTGTTGTTGCCTGTATCCAAGTTTGTCCACTTGGGAGGCAACGGTAGCGAGTCGTGAGAGGTCAAACCGTGGTTCTTCGCCGTCTCCAACAATAATCACACTCACTCCATCTCGATCAATCGCTGCTTCAAGTGCAGATTCAACTTCCTCACCTTGGTCAATTGTTACTTCAGTTACATACTTGCCGTCATCACTCTTTGATGGCAAAACTGAATCAATCAAGGATAAAAGAGACGTGCCAATCTCATGGTTTCGCCATACGAGGATTACTCTTGTTTCGTTACGGGAAACAGAGTCGCGCAACACGTTAATGCCATCTTCAAGGAATCTATCCTCGCCCCACGTTTCAACAAAAATTTTCGTGCCCTCGCCAGTCTGAATCAACTGACCATCAATCATCACTTGGTTCTCTGAATCACTTTTGCAGAGAGCCCTTTGGGTCATTGCCCTGAGTAATACCAACGCGCCATGCGTACCAAATGCGATCCTCTTCGTTGGCTCGCCATCTAAAAGTGTAAATTCTGGCGACAACATGTCGCCAATTCTTGACGAGGGAGATACTTCATGCAGTAAGTGCTGCACTAATCGCGCAACCACTGATGGGTGAATTGCATTCACTGGTACTTGTACTGGCAAATCTTCGGGCGTGAACGGGGGGAGCTCCTTGCCCCAAATAGAAGCTACTTCCCTCCCCTCCCTTCGCATTGACTGGGCAATTCGTATAATTTCCTGTTCTACTTCACCTGGTCTTGGCTCAAGTACAACAACATGCCTGCATCGAGAAAGTAACCTTTCTACTGGCACTGCGTCAATGGGATTCACAAGCCGAAGATTTAACATCGGCACTCGTCCGAGCAACTGCAGTTCACTCACTAAATATTTAAGAGATAAATCTGAACCCCCAATAGTGACAAATCCAACTTCGACTTGTTCACCGGGGCTCGGCAAAGTTCGCTGGCGATTCAATTCGAGACGCCTACCTATATGAATCGGTGACGCATCTTCAGTTATTTGGTTTGGTTGTTGCATCGACTCGACACGAACTTGTGTTGCCGCACTTGCCAGCAACCTGTGATGAAGCAAAAGTACAACTGGGCGATGGAGCGAACTTGAAAACATTCCAGAGGCTGTTGCACAAAATGAAACTTCAGATGAATCACAGGGTTCTATAAGTGTTAGCCCCGCTTGTTTGGCAAGTTCTCTTGGCATCAACTGCGAAGCAAGCACTGGGTGGTCCTCAACAACTAGCACAATTGGGATGTCGATCTGCAAGTCCCGGCAAAAAGAAGCAACTGCGTCAAACTGCCG
>CAZURP010000085.1:0-7240 GCA_964623715.1 uncultured Isosphaeraceae bacterium
CGCTTAACTCTGCCACAAATCCATTACAAATAGATGCATTTGGCAACGGCGCTTCCGTAAGATTCAAAGATGGTACGCTCGAAACTACAAACCCAGTTGATCTAGGAGGCAATGTCACTTTCACTAACATGATTCTAGATGTTGGCGCGTTAACTCTCGAGCAAGGAACATTACTCAATTTCGATGGCACGATTATTGCTGATTTAAGCAACGATGGCGGTATACTTTCAACCGCTGGCAGCGGAACCGGTAGTTTCAGTATTCTTGGTTCGCTACTCAACCAAGCCGAAGGGGATCTAACCGGTCAACTAGTTGGTTCGTTACCATTCGATATCGCTGGCCGTGCTTCGGGTGAAAACTATGACCACTTGGATGTTTCTAGCTCTGTTGACATGACTTGCTCCATTGATTTGCGTTGGGATGAAACTTTTATTCCAGAGGAAGGTGATTCCTTTGACATCATGAGCGTAGGGAGTTCAACTGGTGAGCCAAGTGTTATCTACAATTCTGGTTTACCTTCGCACTTAGCAGTCAAATGGATTACTCCAACAGGCCTTCGCGGCGGAAGTGATGTCCTTGTCGAAACAACTGGTCCGATCATTTTTGACGCAGGGGAAACTGCTGCAATTACTTCAGATACACCAAACGATATCGCTGTTGCAGATCTGAATAATGACAGCTATCCGGATATTGCGATGTCTGTGCCAGCACAAGTTGGTGGCGCTGGGAGCATTATTATTCTTTGGAATAACGGCGTCTCTGGTGGTGTTTGGCAAGGGTTCACCGAAGACTCTCCTATCACGGTTGGTGTTGACCCGAGAGATATTGAAGTTGGTGATTTCAACGGAGACGGTACGGCGAATGACCTCGTTGTTGCGAATAACGGTGACAATGATGTTTCCATTCTTGACAATGACAACACTGGAACATTCACCAAAACAGATGTTTCAACTGACGTAGGGCCTCTGTACATTGCCATCGGCGAGTATGTAGAAGACGCATTTCTACTCGATGATATCGTTGTTGGCTGCAGTTCTTTCAAAGCCTCTGTTCTTACAAATGCATCTACATTCAGGAGTAGCCCAATATCATTTACGCACACAAACTCCATCAATATTCCATCTCCAGGGGACATTAAACCGGGCGATGTGAATCACGACAAGGATTTAGATTTTGTGATTCTCGATATTGCAAGCGAAGAAGTACGAGTCCTTGAAGGAACAGGAAACGGAACGACTCCTCCGATGTTCGTTGTTGGGAGCCCCTTGCCAAGTGGTAGTGCCCCTGTGCAACTTGCGTTCTCTGATCTTGACCGAGACGGAAACGACGATGCGATTACGGTAAACGAAGGGACCGGATCTCTTAGTGTTCTTCTTGGCGACGGAAGCGATTTAGGAAACACCTCTTCCTTTGCAGTCGGCACGAGTCCCCTTTCCATGGCGATTCATGACTTCGACAACGATGGTGATGATGACCTTGTCGTTTCTCTTATCGGGGATAGCTCAGGTACTCGAGAACTCCAATTAATCAGAAACGACAGTGCCTCTATTGTAATACTCGCAGCTGGCGACGCATTTAGTTCTGGTCTTGAACCAATACTTGTTCAGAGTGGGGACTTCGACCAAGATGGATTACAAGACGTTGTTTCAATCACGGACTTAAACCCACTCGTGGGGCAAAATTCGCCTGCCATTACTGTGAACTTTAACCGTACTGCAGTTGTTGTCGATTGCCCTTCGGATATCGATGGCAGTGGAACCGTAGATGTTGACGATTTGCTCCTTGTGATTGGAGCATGGGGCACCGCGAGTAGTGCTGAAGACATTGATGATAATGGCACCGTCGACGTCGACGACCTCCTCATCCTCATCTCCGTATGGGGTCCCTGCTAAGGCAACTTTCGGTTTTCAAAGTGACAGTCACTTTCATTCTAAAAAGTCACTCAACCATATTTTTCGTCCGATAATTCTGAAAAACGCCGCATCTCGTTGTTTTTGTTTGACTTGCAGTGGGTTACTTGTATCTTTTAGAAGGTTGGTGCATCTCTATGGGGAAGAAGACGAATCTATCTAATGATTTCAACAAACATGCCTCAAACAAACATATACGCCATAATTAGCTTACTTTGTATTCTTTGTTTTAATGCATCGCACTCGCAGAGTGCATCCGCTGCTTCCCCTTCGCGTGTGACAAGTGTGTGGTTCGTAAACGAACTGCAAACTGGAATTGCAGATGGCACAACATGGGAGAGTGCGTTTGATGATATTCAGTTTGCACTCGATGCCGCTGTTAGTGGAGATGAGATATGGGTAGCGTCAGGCACGTATGTCCCCACAAATTTAGGTACTTCTACAGATCCGCGCGATGCGAGTTTTTATCTTGTTGACGGGGTTGCGATGTATGGCGGATTCATTGGCACTGAGACAAGCGAAATTGAACGAGACCCTTTAGTCAATATCACAAATCTTAGTGGCGACCTGCAACAAGACGATCATCTCGGTGGAAATATGACAGACAACACAAGGCACGTCGTCGTCACTTATACCACTAACCCGCTCACACTACTTGATGGCTTTAGTATTAGCGCAGGAAATGCCGATGGCGCGAACGGTGGCGGTGGCTTACTTCTGCAAGATTCCACTGGGCTCGACGTTTTCCAATGTACTTTTTGGGGGAACGTTTCACAAAGCACAGGCGGTGCAATAAAAATCAGCGAGTCATCAAGCCTCACGATGAACCGTTGCTTGGTTCGAAAAAACCAAGCGATGAACGGTGGAAGTATCTTGAATGGAGGCGCTCTCTCCATTGCAAACTCTTTGTTTACTGCCAATGTTGCAACTGAAAGAGGCGGTGCAATTACGTCAAGTGAAACTGCGAGTTCGCTTGAAATTGCAAATTGCACAATTACACAAAATATTGCATACATAGTCGGTGGTGGTCTTGTAATTAATGCGGGTTCTCTCTCGCTAGCAAATTCCATTCTTTGGGGGAATGCGCATCTTTCTGGTGATGACGAAATGGCGCAAATATGGCAGATCAATGATACCTCTCCGCTATCCATCACGTACTCGTGTGTTCAAAATATGCATGGCGATTGGGAAGCGTTTCATAACATATCTTCCAACCCACGATTCGTAGACCAACTCGGTCCCGACGGACAAAGGTACTCTGGCGATGAAGTTTTCGGTTTACTTGCAACTTCTCCGTGCATTGACTCAGGAGATAACACCAATTCAGTTGGAGCGTATGATCTCGCTGGAAACACAAGGCAGATTGACGATCCATTCACCGATGATGTGAACGGATCTGGGACTCCCCCAATTGTTGACATGGGAGCCTATGAATACAGACCCACTACCGCTGCTGATGTAGAGGGTGTTGTCATCTGGAGCTCCCCTAATGATGGTTCTTTCCAAGACGCTTCGAATTGGTTCCCAGCACGAGTGCCCTCTATCAACGATGTTGCTCTCTTTGAAAACGATGTTGTTATTGATGTCAATTCAAATATAGAAGTTCGCTCCTTTGTCGTTGTGAATGGTGAGATAGAATTCCAAATTCAAAACATTGATATCACACTCAATTCTTACACAAGCCCTGTTCGTATTCTTGCGTATGGTGTTGACGATGTAGCCTTTGAATTTGATGGTGAATTCGGGAGAGTAATCATTCCAAACGGGACGATTCAAATCGGCGGTGATGAAGATGACGATGATATCGATGACCTCTTTGAGTTAGAAAATGGCGCAGAACTCGTTGTCGGCATGATGCGAATTCTTGATGGTGGCGTCTATGCTGGAGGGCTAGGCGACGCGAGCATTTCTGCAGAAGTGCGCAACACCGGCGGGATTCTCAACCCAAGTTTACTAGAACCGGGGCTGCTACAAATCAACGGTGATTACAGCTCAGTGCCTCAAGATGCAACCGATGCACAAGCAACTGGTTCGTTGCACTTTGCTTTTGATGACACTTCAACTTCTGGTCACGTACATGACCAACTGTCCATCTCGGGAAATGCATCCCTTGGTGGTGTTTTGGGTTTGCAATTTTTAAACAACTATCCAGTGATGGTTGGTGATGTTTTCAACATTATCACTTCAGGTAGTATGGCTGGCACATTCGATACCGTCTGGTCAGCCGGACTTCCAGCAAATCGTTTTTGTGAGTGGGTTGCAACTTCAGGCATTCGAGGGACTGGCGGGGCGGGAATTGGAAGCGGAACAGCAATAACGTTTGATGCACCTGTGTCATCATCACTAGCAGGAGAACCGACTGGAATTGTTGTCGGTGACTTTGATGGTATAAATGGCCCAGACGTGGCGCTCGCAGTCCCAAGCAATCCAGCGGGAGCTGCGGGGACTGTTGAGATACTCTTGAACAACGGAATGTCGGGTGGAACGTGGCTCGGCTTCACAACATCGACGCCAGTTATCGTAGGTGTTAACCCAATGGCTATTGAAGTTGGAGACCTCGACGGAGACAACGACCTCGACTTAGTTGTTGCAAACTTTGCGGATGACACTGTGTCAACACTGTTTAACGACGGCTCCTCTTCATTCTCTGTTTCCTCGTACGTAACAGATGCTGGGCCTTCGACAATTGCTATTGGAAACTTTGTTGAAGATGGACTCATGCTCGACGACCTCGCTGTTGGTTGTATAGGTGGTTCCCCAACTACTATAAGCGTGCTGCAAAACCAATCGACCCTCCCGCTACGTGGATCTTCCTTTTCTTGGATGAACAGTATCAATGTTCCAGCCCCCGCTGATATCAAGCCCGGCGATGTAAACCACGATAAGGATCTCGATTATGTAATCCTCAATGAAGCAAGTGATACTGTATCAATCTATTACGGTAATGGTAGCGGTGCTTCAATGACGGGATTCACCTACACAAGCAGCCTTCCAACAGGTAGTGGTCCAATCGACCAATCATTTGGCGACCTCAACAATGACGGGTACAACGACCTACTCACTGTAAACAACCTTGGAGGGACAATCTCCATCATGCGTGGCAACTTCAGTGATTTAGACATACCGAGTTCAATACCAGTTGGAACTTCACCCGAGGCGCTTGCCATACAAGATCTAGATAATGATGGTGACGAAGATATAGTTGTATCTGTGATTGGTGCAACTTCACTACAGCGCGAGTTACTGATTGCAAGAAATGACACCACTGACCCAACAACAATAGTTCTTACCGATCTTGGAACTCCCCAAGCCAGTGGTTTTATACCGACTCACGTTTCTACCCGCGACATTGATGGTGATGGGTATGAAGACATTCTCTCGATAGCTGAATTTATCACACTGACAGGGCACACCGTGCCGGCTCTAACCGTTTTACTCAATACAACAACACTCAGTTGCACTGCAGATTTTACGGGGAACGGCGGTGTAGATATCGATGACCTGCTCCAACTCATAGCCGCTTGGGGCGCAACGAGTGGCGCCGAAGACCTCGATGGAAATGGCGCTGTCGATATCGACGACCTCCTCATCCTCATCTCCGCATGGGGTCCTTGCTAAGTCAACTTTCGGTTTTCAAAGTGACAGTCACTTTCATTTCTAAACGGTCTGTCCATCAGTGTACACCCTTGCAAAGCGGAAGGGCAGCTCCTTACATATCATGCGCTGTGCATGCTGAAGCTATTGCCAATCCAAAACGGGACCACGCCAGAAATGAAGCGTTTTTTGCTCGACTTGCGGGTAATTGGGTTTGATGGTGACATTTCGACAGATGAAGCAACACTCGCAGTTGCGTCCACTGATAATTCCATTTGGCAAGTAACACCACAAGTTGTCCTCTCACCAAAATCACATGAAGGTGTTGTGCAAGTTGTCAAACTACTCTCGGACTTTGCGCATAGAACCATCTCTCTTACACCTCGTGGAGGGGGAACATCCACTGCAGGGCAATCGCTCACAGACTCGGTCGTCCTCGATTGCAAGCGGTATTTGCACAAAGTCATTTCATTCGACAACAAAACGGATCAAGTGCACGTGGAATGTGGCGCTGTCTTGCAACAAGTCAACGATGAACTTTCGGAGCATGGCGTCATGATTGGTCCGACTGTCGCGACTGCAACAAGGGCAACAATCGGGGGAATGATTGGGAACGATTCAGCAGGGAAGGGATCCTGTGTCTATGGGAAAATGAGTGACTGTGTTGTTTCTCACACTACGGTAATACACGGTGGTGAAACGTACCGTGACAATTCCGCACTTGCAATGAAGATAAAAGAAGCATGTGATGCGGCAAGACCGCATCTATCGAAGCATTGGCCGACACTCCCCCGCTTCCTCAGTGGATACAACGTATCAATGGCGTGGGATGGAACAACTTTTGATAGTAACCGCATTTTTTGTGGAGCCGAGGGCACTCTTGGAGTTACGACATCCGCCATATTGCAGTGTGTACCAATTCCGACAAACCAACAACTTTTGCTTCTTTGTTTTGATTCGTTTGATACCGCACTTCGTTGCGGGGCAGAACTAGCAAAACTCAAACCAACAGCAATCGAAACTGTTGATGGAATGGTATTACAAACTGCTCGGGAAGATTCAAGTTGGCAGAACCTTTCAGCACTCTTTAGCGATACAAAAGACGCCACTGAGGGAATACTCTTTATTGAAAGTGAAGAAGTCGAAGAACTTATAGAAGTTGCAGAAAAGTTCAGGCCTCTCTCTATGCAAAACCTTAAAAGCAAAGAAGAACAAACGCTAGCTTGGACATTTCGATCACGAAGTGTTGGTTTGTTATCTTCACTCGCTGGATGCAAGCAACCCGTGCCCTTCATTGAAGATTGTGCAGTCCCACCTGAACGGCTTGCTGATTTCATTTTAGAGTTCAAAAAGCTCCTCTCTACAAATAATCTTCGCGCTGGCATGTTCGGACATGTGGACGCGGGCGTGATGCATGTTCGACCCGCTTTAAATATGCAATCCGAAACCGATAGAAAATTACTTCGTAGTCTGACAGAAGAAGTCGTCGAGCTCGTTCGTTCGTACGGCGGTGTACTTTGGGGAGAACACGGCAAGGGTTTCCGAAGTGAATTTGGCTCGCAAATATTTGGAGATGGAATTTGGAAACAAATGTGTGCAATCAAAACTTCTTTTGACCCTTACAATCAATTCAACCCCGGCAAAGTTGCTGTTCCAATAGGGAAGCATATACTTGCGACAATCGATTCGCCCACACGCGGAGAACAAGATGAAAAAAGCGCACAATTGCCTGTGCT
>CAZURP010000086.1:0-7162 GCA_964623715.1 uncultured Isosphaeraceae bacterium
TAGGAATACTCTGTCCGCGCTTAATTTAAAAGTGCGGGTATTTGTGACGACTTTGGTTTTGATGAGGAACCGTTCAATGAAAATTTTACTCCGCCTTCTTTTGATAGGCGTTTACCCCGCTGTTATGCACGGTTGTGTCGCTGGATTAGATTATCCAAGCCAAACAACGCAACAGCAGACAATTCACTTCGCAGGTAACACACTGCCAACGCAACTTGTTTCATCTATTAGAGATACAAAGTTAGATATTGCTTTGCCTAACCTCTCTGAAGATGCTTCGTTGCAGCAGTGCCTTGTTTTCGCTTCCCTTCAATCTCCTGAATTGCGTGTAGCGTTTCACAACTGGAGAGCTTCGCTCGCTCGTATTCCACAAGTGACCGCGCTCGCTGATCCCAAAATTTCTCTTGGCTACTTCATTGAAGAAGTACAAACGAGAACCGGTCCAATGGAACAACAACTCTCGCTTACGCAGTCATTCCCTTGGTGGGGATTACTAAAAGCAAAGGGAGATGTTGCCACATCTATCGCACAGGCTAGATGGCATGAGTACGAGGCCGTCCGTCTTACAATATTCGAAAAAGTAGTAATGCGCTGGTCCGCTCTTATCGATTTAGAGAATGAAATCCACGTCGTTGAAGATTCGTTTTCGTTACTTGCTGAAGCAGAGCGAATCGCAAGAAGAAGTTATGAAGTCGATGCGGTGAACCACGATCGACTAGTCAGATTGCAAGTAGAGCTTGGCAAACTTGAGGACAAGTTGATTCAACTTCAAATGCTTCGAAGCCCAAGAGCGTCAGCACTCAATGCAACACTCGCTCGAAAAAGTGATGCAATGTTCGCACTACCACAAGAGATAGAACTCGTAGAACAAACAATTACATTAGACCAAGCATTCCTATTGCTTGAAAACAACCCAGCAATCTCCTCGCAGAATGCAACTATTTTGCAGCACCAACAAGCAATAAGCGTGGCTGAGCTCGACGCTAAACCAAAGTGGATTGCGGGAATCACCTACACAAATCTTGGCGACCCCTTAGACCCCACGGTTCCTGACGCTGGCAATGACCCCATCATGGGGATGATTGGTTTTTCAATCCCATTGAATCAAACAAAAACTGATGCAGCGAAATCTGAAGCGATTTCTAAACACCTCTCATCAGTTGCTAAGAGAGAATCGATGTTGCATAAACTGCGAGGAGAAATTGCAGAAGCAATATATAGGCGAGATGATTTCCTGCGAAGACTCGAGTTTTATGAGAACGCTCTCATTCCAAGAGCAGAAGATGCATTAAGCGCATCGCTTGCCTCTTTTTCTGCTGGAAAATCAAGCGCAATCGTACTTCTCGATGCGCAAAGAACCTTATTAGAACTACAAAGAAACTTGCAGCAAAGTTATGCCGCTGCTTTAAACGCTGGTGCCACGATTTCAAAACTCGTTGGCGGTGCAACACATACGGAGTCAGTCCAATGAATAAATCAGTTAAAATCGTTATTGGAATTGCCACATTCATAGTGGTTTTTTCAGTGGGCAGATGCTCAAACACGCAAAGTGAAGACGCCAAAAGCAATGACGGCGCAGGAGAAGTTGTTGCCGAGGTTGCAACAGAATATACATGTTCTATGCATCCGCAGTTTAGAACCATGGATAAAGACGCAGTTTGTCCTATCTGTTTCATGGATTTGATTCCTGTGCCAGAAGGCGCCGACAACGTCCCCCTTAACGCTATCGCAATGAGCGAGTCGGCAATGAAACGCGCACAAATTGAAGTCGCGCCCGTTCTCAAGGAATTTCCTAGGCGTATCATCCAACTTGTTGGCACAGTTGAGACCGACGAAACAAAGCAAGCAACAATTACTGCTTGGTTCCCTGGGCGAATTGAGAAACTCTTTGTCGATTACACAGGTGCAACTGTACAAGCAGGCACACCACTCGCTGAACTCTTCAGCCCAGAGCTACTCGTTGCACAAAGTGAATTGCAAGAAGCCAAGAAGAGCATGGCTCGAATTCAAGGCGACTCAGTTATTGCAAATACAGTTCGTGCAACGTACGATTCTGCTCGAATAAAACTACGCCGCTGGGGACTCACCGAAGACCAGATAAAGGAGCTCGAATCAAAAAATGAACCGAGTGATAGCGTAACAATTACATCTCCAATCGACGGCGTCGTCTTAGCCAGAACCGTTGTCACAGGTGAGTACGTAAAAACAGGCCAAACACTTTTTCAAATCGCTGATCTGAACACTGTGTGGGTACTACTTGAAGCGCACGAAACCGAGATACCCTTCATTCAGGTTGGGCAAAAGATTGAGTTAGAAACTGATATTCTCCCTGGAAAGTCCTTCTCTTCAAAAATTGAGTTCATCGACCCCGTCCTTGATCCAAAGACAAGAACTGTTACTGTGCGTCTCCAAGTTGACAACGAAGATGGGCTGCTACTTCCTGGTTCGTTTGTGCGAGGGAACGTTATTGGCAATCTTGAAGACACTCCACCCCTCATCATTCCACGGACTGCTGTCCTCATGACTGGGCGTAGAGCAGTTGTATTCGTGCAAGTACCTGCGGACAAACCTACATTTGAATCACGTGTGGTTGTCTTAGGCGAACGTGCCGACGATATGTATGTTGTAAGTGAAGGTCTTGAAGAAGGCGAACTAGTTGTTGTGCAAGGAGCCTTCAAGATAGATTCCGAACTGCAAATTCAAGCGAAGCCATCCATGATGAGCATGGAAAATGAAACGATAAAAGAAGTAGTATCTGCTGATTTCATCATGTCTTTGAATCCCCTATACGCAGCATATTTTTCAGCGCAAGAAGCACTCGCAGCAGACAACTTTGACAAGTTCTTGGTAGCACAAAGCGATATCGCAACCATGCTTACGATCGTAGATGACACTTCTTTAAGCTCTGGTTCGCTTCTAGCGTGGGAAGAAATTTACGACACATTACAAGCAACTTCTGAAACATCCGCTGATATTGTAAGTGCAAGAATTGTCTTTGAGGATATGTCAAAAGCAATAACTTCGCTTCAAACGTCTTTTGGTCATGCTTCAGGAATGTACTACGAAATGTATTGCCCGATGGCGTTTGATTTCAGAGGTGCATACTGGTTGCAACGGAACGATTCACTTGTGAACCCCTATTTCGGGGCTGAAATGCTCAAGTGTGGTGAAACAAAAAAAACCTTTAAACCAAATGGTGGCGTTAAATGAATTCGATAATGACAGCACTCATTAAACACCGTATAGTTGTTGCGATCGTCATTATCGTGTCGACGTTTTGGGGTGTTATTGTTGCGCCCTTCGATTGGGATCTTGGAAGTATTCCACGCGACCCAGTCCCCGTTGATGCTATTCCTGACATAGGTGAAAACCAACAAATAGTCTTTACACCATGGTCTGGTCGAAGCCCCCAAGACATAGACGACCAAATCACGTATCCGCTTGTCAGTTCTCTTCTGGGGTTGCCTGGAGTCAAAGCCGTCCGAAGTTATTCTATCTTTGGGTTCTCGACAATCTATGTCATCTTTGAAGATGGCATAGATTTTTATTGGGGGCGTTCAAGAATCTTAGAAAAGTTAAGTTCTCTTCCAAACAACACCCTTCCAAACGATGTAACTCCATCGCTTGGTCCAGACGCGACTGCGCTTGGACAGGTGTTTATGTATACACTAGAAGGCAGAGACCCTGAAGGCAACCCAGCTGGTGGTTGGAGTTTAGATGAACTTCGTTCTATCCAAGATTTTAATGTGCGTTACGCACTCACCGCAGCAAAGGGGGTAGCCGAAGTTGCCTCTATTGGTGGTTTCGTTAAGGAATACCAAGTTGATGTTGCCCCAGACCACCTAAGACACATGGGCGTCACGCTTCAGCAAGTTATGGCAGCTGTGAAGGGCAGTAACTTAGATGTGAGTGCGGGACTCATCGAACTCAACAACGCTGAATACATCGTTCGTGGTCTTGGCTATATAGAAAACATAGAAGACCTTCGAAAGACCGTCGTTTCTGCAACAGGTGGTGTACCTATTCTTTTAGAAGACGTCGCCACGATTAATATTGGACCTGCAATGCGCCGAGGAGCCCTTGACAGAGATGGCGTTGAAGCGGTTGGCGGAATTGTCGCTGCGCGTTATGGCGAAAACCCTCTCGCAGTTATCAATTCTGTCAAGGAGCAAATCACACAAGTCTCTTCTGGTTTGCCTTCGAAGGTTTTAGACGATGGAACAATTTCACAAGTAACCATCATTCCTTTTTATGACCGAAGTGGTTTGATCCATGAAACCCTTGGCACCCTCGACCACGCAATCGTGCAACAAGTCATGATTACAATCCTTGTTGTTATATTAATGGTCTTTCATATTCGTGGATCCATCCTCATCTCTTCAATGTTGCCACTGGCTGTTCTTTTAGCGTTCGTTGGAATGAAGATTGCAAAGGTTGACGCAAACATTGTTGCGTTAAGTGGAATTGCAATTGCTGTGGGCACTGTTGTGGACATGGGAATTGTCCTCGTAGAGAACATTCTAAAACGCTTACAAGATTTTCCAGACCAACCCAGATCTGAAGTAATCGCAAAAGCATCCTCTGAAGTAGCCGGCGCAGTCTTGACCGCCGGTCTTACCACGATTGTTGGCTTCTTGCCCGTCTTTGCTCTAACCGGTGCTGAAGGAAAACTATTTACTCCCCTTGCATGGACAAAAACGTTTGCGCTCACTGGTGCAATCATTCTTGCAATCGCTGTGATACCACCATTTGCTTCACTCTTACTTCGGAAACCAAAAAAAGAACGAAAACCAGTGCCCAGCTGGTTTCGATATTCCATCTCAGGTACGCTCGCTGTACTTGTAGCAATTCTTCTTGCAAACGCATGGCAACCGCTCGGACCAAACGCAACAACCAAAAACATTGTCTTCGTTGCTTTTGTTGTCGGTGGTTTCCTCCTCCTGTTCCGATTGTTCAGAATGGGATACCGATCAATGCTTACGTTCGCGTTACGATTTAAAGTTGTCATGCTGATTGCTCCGGCATTCATCGTACTCTTTGGGATTACTGCATGGCAAGGTTTTGATACCGTCTTCTCATTCCTCCCAACATCAATTCGTTCAACACGTGTTGTGACTTCAATTGCACATGCATTCCCAGGCTCTGGTAGAGAATTTATGCCTTCGCTTGATGAAGGGTCATTTCTTTATATGCCAACAACAATGCCCCATGCATCCATTGATGAAACTCTTGATGTTTTGCAGAAGCTAGACCTTGCAATCGCCTCCGTCCCAGAAGTGACTGACGTCATCGGGAAAATTGGTCGAGCCGATACGCCGATGGACCCTGCTCCGCTTTCTATGGTTGAAACAATTATCGAGTACTCACCAGAATACGAATACAAAGAGGATGGTTCAATCGTTCGTTTATGGCGAGATCATATCCAAAGTCCGCAGGATATCTGGGATGAAATTGTGGATGCCGCGCAACTTGTCGGCACAACATCTGCGCCAAAACTGCAACCGATTGAGACGCGAATAGTTATGTTGCAATCTGGATTCCGCGCACCGATGGGCATTAAAGTATACGGGCCGACACTTGAATCTATCGAAGGGTTCGCAATGGACCTCGAAAAAGCACTAAAAGAAGCACCAGGAGTTCGCGGGGAGACCGTGTTTGCAGATCGAGTTGTTGGCAAACCATACCTTGAAATTGATCTTGATCGAAACCGACTTGCACGGCACGGGTTAAAAATTACAGATGTACAACAAATTATCGAAGCCGCAGTTGGCGGGCAACCTGTAACAAGAACCGTCGAAGGCCGAGAGCGTTACGGCGTTCGTGTTCGGTACCAACGCGAGTTGCGTGACTCGGTTGAAGCACTCGACGACTTAATGGTTTTCTCACCAAATGGAGTGCACATTCCACTCAGTGAACTTGCAGACATCCGTTACAGGCGAGGACCGCAAGTAATCAAGGGTGAAGATGGCTTCCTTGTTGCATACGTTATCTTTGACAGGATTCCATCCTTTAGCGAGGTTGACGCAATAGAGTCTGCGCAAGCAACGCTCGACGGTGCAATTTCGAGGGGAGACCTCGCTGTCCCAACAGGAGTGAAATTTAAGTTTGCAGGCTCCTATGAAAACCAAGTACGTGCAATGAAACGGCTCTCGCTCGTTATCCCACTGTCACTTGCAGTTATCTTGATTCTTCTTCATCTCCAATTCCACAGTTTGCTGACTTCGATAATCATCTTCGCAGGCGTCTTTGTCGCTTGGGGTGGCGGATTTATGTTGCTTTGGTTGTACGGACAACCATGGTTTTTGGACTTCTCCGTCTTTGGGACAAACTTGGCAGAGTTGTTCCACGTGCAACCCATTAATATGAGCGTTGCTGTTTGGGTAGGATTCCTCGCACTCTTTGGCATTGCAACAGACGACGGCGTTGTGATGGCAACGCGTCTCAAACAATCCATTAAAGAGCGAATGCCAACAACAGTCGCTGGTATTCGAGAAGCAGTCATTGAAGGTGGTTGCCTACGAATACGCGCATGCTTGATGACCTCAGCGACTACGATTCTTGCACTTTTACCTGTTCTTACTGCAACTGGCAGAGGCGCTGACCTCATGGTGCCAATGGCTATCCCTGTCTTTGGCGGAATGCTTGTTGCACTTATCACCCTATTTGTCGTTCCAGTGTTGTACGCAGCAGTTGCGGAGTTGCAACTGAAATTCTCTACTAAAAATACACACGTTTCTAAACCCGAAAAGTAAAAGGAGACACTCATGAAACTTTTCAATTCATTCATTCTGGCAGTCGAAGCACTGCCAACCCTCGTGTTTGCTGGTGAACCAGTGAACGAACTCTGCCCATTCACGGGCAACGCCGTAAACCCAATGGTCACCGCGCAAGTAGGCGACGACAGCGTTGCATTTTGTTGCGGCGGATGTCTAAACGGTTTCAAAAAATGGGATGATGCTCGAAAGGTCGCGTATGTAGCTGAACAAAAAGCAGCGAATGCAAAACCTGAAGCGCCGGTTGTAGTCGAGCTAGCAGTTACAACACCCTATCTTCTTGACACTTGCCCCATAACGGGCAAGCCACTTGATTCAATGGGTGGCGAAGTTATCGAAGTCATAGACGGCCGTGAAGTACGTTTTTGTTGTGCTGGTCCCTGGACAAA
>CAZURP010000087.1:0-7145 GCA_964623715.1 uncultured Isosphaeraceae bacterium
TTCGGAAGCATCGCAGCCACTTCAGACAAATTCGCCGTCGGAACTCCTAATGTGCGCCCACGTTGATCCCCTTTAGATACGACTCCTGTAACTTCATACTCCCTGCCGAGCATTGTATTCGCGTCTTCAACCCGGCCTTCTTCCAAAAGTGTTCGCACCTTTGAACTACTTGCGCGAATAGATTCGCCATCAGCAAGAGTCACTTTCACACCGTCGAGTTCAATGAGCGAAAACCCTAACTCCTCACCAAGTACATGGAGGGTTTCCGCAGTACCCGCCCGGTCCTTTCCAAAAACAAATTGCGTTCCTTCGACAAAATAATCAGGTGCAACTTCGTTCACGACATCAGCGATAAAGTCTTCTGGCGTTTGTGCAAGTAATGCCTGCGTCGGTGTAATCTTCCGCACTTTATCTGCGCCAGCATCTAAAAGGAGTTTCTCCCTCAAGCCAAACGAAGTCAAACGGTCAAGATGAAAAGTTGGGTTCAAGATTGTCACTGGAGATGGATCGAAACTCCATACTTCCACGATCCCATCTGTGCCAACTGCTTCTCTTGCTCTTTCAACAAGGGCAACGTGCCCACGATGCACGGCGTCAAAATTACCAATTGTAATTGCAGTTCTCAAAGTTCTTTCTTTCGCTGAATACGTGCACGATATTCGGAATTGGCTCCCAGTGCGTTCCATGCACCCAGCGTCCGCAAGATGCAGCCGAGTACCAACCTCTATAAAAGGGATGTTCGGGGTACATTATCCCTTGAATTACACGGTCGAAACAGGTCTAATACCCATTATGCCAACCCAATCCAAACAGCCAATCGGCAATAAACCCGAAAACCCTGCGACCGTGATTGATAAGGTCACCAATAGTTTTAGAACGACCGCAGAAGATACGGTTCCTTGGTTTCTTGAGCAGATGCCCCTTATGTATTTTCAAGATACCGACGAAGAGACCCAGCTCGCTCATTTACGTGCAATTATTGCTGCAAAAGCTTCAGATAGGCCAATTGAATTGACACTTCGCTCTGAAGACGGGTCTGAATGGACGTGCATGCGCCCCCTTGACTACCCCGGCGTGCTTGCTGATTTAATGGCTGAGCTTCCCACAAACGCAACGCTTCGTGCTGCAAAAATCCATACCGCATCAGATGGCGGGCTTGTGCTTGATACATTTGAGTTCGGAGAAGTCGAATCATTCTCGCTTGATAATCCCGAACACACGGCACAAGTGGATGAAACTATTGCGTACGCAAATGAGCACGCACTTGATTGGGATGCAGAAGAGATTCGCCATTACTTCACTCGCTGTTCCGAAGATTACCTCGCAACGATTACACCCTTGCGCATGGAAAAACACTGGCAACTTGTCGAACAATTAACGGGCACAGACGGGACAACGGTTGCAATCGAACGAGAGACGGACAAAACGCTAAGCCGAATTATTGTTGCAGTGAGCAACTCCACTCGCCGCTCGATGTTGCAACGGATAGCAACACGTTTAAGTAAGTCACGAATCAATATCCACCGTGCCTATCTTGACAGCATCGATGACGGGGAAAATGGGTGGATAACCTTAGTCGGTTGCGTCGTGCAAGGACCAGATGGCGGACCAATCGACGAAACAAGCGCACTCTGGGCAGAAGTTCGCGCGGATTTGCTTCGACTAAAATGGCTCGACCCACGAACGATGCGCCTTGGGTATTCCCACCCTGAACTCACACTTGAAACAGCAGAAATAATCACTGCTCTTCTCGATCTTGTGTACCAAGTGCTCGTAAAACAAAATGCGTATGCGTTCAACCCAACTCGACTCAATACACTTGTGCAATGCAACATTGAAATTTCTTCGGAAATTGCGGACTTACTCAAACAACGATTCAACCCAGCTGGTGCTCTTTCAGACAGTGCATACGCAGAAAAACGCGATGCCCTTCTTGACAGAATTGAAAACACCGTCGACCTTGAAGACACTCGCACATTGTTACGAAAGATGATCGACGCAGTCAACGCTGTTCGAAGGACAAACTTATTCATTGAGGACCGATATGCACTTGCGTTGCGTATCGACGCTGCTTTCCTTACTACAGAAGATCGATCTGAATGTCCGTTTGGAGTTTTCTTTGTCCACGGTCGTGACTTCAATGGGTTCCATGTTCGATTCCGCGACATTGCTCGTGGTGGTGTACGTGCCATTCATCCCCGTGGTGTTGAGCAGTACACTCGTGAACAAGAACGTCTCTACGATGAGGCTTACAACTTGGCGTACGCACAACAACTAAAAAACAAGGATATTCCAGAAGGCGGTTCCAAAGCAGCACTTCTTGTACACCCTGAGGGTCGAGTAAGCAGAAGTGTCAAAGCATTTGTAAACTCAATCTTGGATTTGATTACTCCAGACGAATCAACGAAATCGAAAGTTGTTGATCGACTTGATCATAATGAGTTGCTCTACCTCGGACCTGATGAAAACATCACACCGAAGTTAATCGATTGGGTTGTTGACCGGGCATATCGCCGTGGCTACTCGATGCCAACTGCAATGATGAGTTCAAAACCAAGCGCTGGAATCAACCACAAAGAATATGGCGTGACGAGCGAAGGCGTCGTCGTCTTCCTGGATGCCGCTCTTCGGGCAGTTGGCATCAATCCTGATGAAGACACCTTCACCATTAAGATTACCGGTGGCCCAGATGGCGACGTTGCGGGTAATGGGATTCGGATTTTGCACCGAGAATACGGTGATAATGCAAAAATACTCGGCATCGCAGATGGTTCTGGATGCGGGGAAGACCCAGATGGGCTCGACCACACAGAACTCCTACGACTCTTTGAAGAAGCGTTACCAATCGCGCGGTTCGACCAATCGAAACTTGGACCAAATGGAAAAATTTCCACGATTGATGATCCCGAGGGAGTGCACCTTCGAAACACGATGCACGATCGCATCGAATCAGACGCGTTCATCCCGTGCGGTGGTCGACCAGCGTCTATCCATGGTGGAAACTGGAAAAACTACCTTAAAGAAGACGGCACACCAAGCGCGAAAGTACTCGTTGAGGGAGCGAATTTGTTCCTCACTCCAGACGCACGAAGAGAACTTTCGAATGCTGGAGCGCTTATTCTTAAGGATTCTTCTGCAAACAAGTGCGGCGTCATCTGTTCGAGTTTTGAAATCGGTGCATGCATGTTGCTCGACGAAGAAGAGTTCATGGAAATCAAAGAAACATTCGTCGAACAAGTTCTTGTTCGATTACGAGATTTAGCACGCTCAGAAGCTGAGTTGCTCGCTCGATTACATGAGCACCACCCACACTCTCCTCTCCCTGAAATGAGTATTCGGATTAGCCGGATTATGTCTCGTGTTTCAGACTCTCTCATTGCAAATTGGGACAACATGAGTGAAGAACAGGCCACCGAACTCAAACGACTTGTTCTTGAACACTTTCCAGAGGTTCTCATTGAACGCGTTGGCGATTCGCTCTGGACCGAGATGCCAGCGACGTACTTGCGGTGGATGATGGCGAAGTCTCTTGCTGCACGAATCGTTTATCGAGAGGGTTTTGAATATCTTGAAACAATGGAAGATGCTGACCTCGCAGGACTTGCGCTCCGCTATCTTGATCTTGAGCAAGAAAGAGAGAATCTCACAGAGTCGATATTACAGTCTGATTTGCAATACAAAGAGCGGGTAGCAGCGTTGTTACACGATGCAGGTATTTTCTCAACCATGGGCAGAAAACACACTTCGTGATCCTGCACATCTATTTTTTCTCTAGGAGGTCCTCATGCGCACACGTCTACTCACTTTACTCGTCGCGGCTATTTCAAGTGCACACTTTGCGTCGCCAAGCGATGCACAAGTTTCGCTCGAAATGCAACCGATTGAGAGTAATTCAATTATCACTGACATCACCCTCTACCGAAACCGCGCGTCTGTCACTCGCACCACAACAGTTGACCTTGAGGATGGAGGATACGCGGTATTCTTTCGAGATCTTCCGGCAACTGCGTTCTTAGATTCAGTGCAAGCACGCGTCAGTGACAACGCTTCACTTCTTTCTGTTGACACTTCAAGCAGGCCAATTGTAAAAGACAACAGCGAACTAGTTGCAGAACTTTCTTCGGAAATTTTGCTCGTTGAAGAAAAAATATCCCTCGCAAAGGGTGAAACTGCAGCCATTGAATTGCAAATTGAACTGCTAAAAACTGTGCTAGATAGAGCAACGAACAATAAAACGCCCCCAATTGAACTGAATGGCTTTAACGAACAAATTTCTTTTGTTGGCAAACGAATGCAAGAACTTGCGGTTCGGAAGTCCACAAATGCAAAAGAGATAACTGAGCTGAACCTCCTGTTGCGAAACTTACAACAACGAAAACAGCTCATTGCAACAGTGCGAAAAAACCAAATCAGTGCAGTCGTTGACATCGGTGTCGAGCGAGCGTGTACGGTAGAAATACAACTGACCTACCTTGTCCACAGCGCAACCTGGTCCCCTTCCTACTCGGTTCGGGCGAATAGAACAGGCGACGAAATTACTGTTGATTACGACGCCATCCTCGTACAAAAGACAGGCGAAAACTGGACAGATGTCTCGCTTACCCTTTCAACTGCTCAGCCACAACAGTCCATTACACCACCTATGCCAGACCCTTGGTATGTTGATATTTACCAACCACCAGCGCCATCTGGGCCACCGAGCAGAGGGACAGTTGGTGCTGATTATGGTGCCTTTGGTGGTGCTTATATGGCAACAGATGCAGAGATGGTTGCTGGCGTTGCAATGCAACGAATGGGTAAAAACATCGACGTTGTAAACGCATCGGCTCATGCTGCCGTCGTCAATGACGGCCCCGCTGTGAGTTTTGTGCTTCCTCGAACGGTCACCATTCCATCAAATGCAAGCGATGATCAGAAAACTTCGATCGCTTCTATTCAAACAACTGCTGACCATTATTTGATAGCCGTGCCGATGCTCACAGACAAAGTGTTTATTCACAGCGAAGTCACAAACAACAGCAGTTACATTTTGCTTCCCGGGCAAGCATCTATTTTTCATGGCGGAGATTACGTCGGGAAAACGACACTAAGCACAATCTCTCCAAAAGAGACATTCGGACTTGACCTTGGCATTGCGCCAACTGTGACGACAGTGAGAACCCTAGTTGAGAAAACCACCGCTTCAACTGGGCTCTTTAATTCTGGCAAACAAACGCTGTATGAATTTGAAATTGCAATTTCAAACGGTGAGTCCAATACGATTGATGTACGAGTCTATGACCGAATTCCTGTTTCCAGAAATGAAGAAATCGAAGTGCACCTGAAAAACCTATCGATTCCACTCTCGCAAGACCCCCGATACCTCCGTGCCGAACGACCTCAAGGCATTCTCCGCTGGGATCTGTCTATTCCAGCGAATAAAACTGGCGAGAACAAGTTCGTCTTAACGTGGGATGAGGAAGTTGCCCGTGGAAATGACATCCAAATTTCGCCACTACCAGAGTAAAAACTCCTTTTTTACTCCCTAATGGCAATTCTGCAATGCGCCAATCCAACCAACTAATGGTTGGATTGGTACACTGTGACGCTCAACACATCATGTATTGCGGGTCAACCCAAAACCCCAACTCCTAGGACAAGACATACTTATGCGAATTTCTCATCGATTCTATTGCTCACTTGCACTCATCGCAACTATAACACTCGCGCCATTGGGTTGTGAAGAAGCGCCTGATAGTGAAAACGCAATCCAAAAATCACTTGACCAAGTTATTTTTAAACTTGATTCAGCAATGCGTGGGAGTAACCTTGCAGGCTTAGAAAAAGTTATATCCGATACCAAAAAGCTACGGCCAACACTGCAGTCTCAGGTGCAAAGCAAGAATACTATCCTCGCGACCGCAAACGAAAAACTCGCGCAACTTGCGTATCAAGCGATAAGCGCGGAAGCAAATGCACTTTCCGTCGAATTCCATCGTGCCGCAACGCAAAGTTATGATATTGCGACTTTACGCATTACTACAAAATCCGATACTTCAAGTAACGCTGATGTAACCACAGCCCAACGAATTGCACTCGCTGACTTAAAAGAAACCTTTGAAGCGCAACTACAAGATGCAAATGCAGCAATTGATTCACTCCGTGGACGTGTTGTCGACCATCGTGATATTGCCACCGAACTCGAACGAAAAGCACACGCAATGCTTATCGAAGCTGAAAACGCAGGACTTGTCGATGGACACAAAACGTATAAAAACGGTGCAAAAAAACTTCGTGAATCACAAAGAACAGAGCTCATCGCAGCAGGCCACGCACTTGAACATGATGAACGCGAAACTCCTCGACAAGAAGATGCACAGGCCGAACTTGAAGCAATTGCAACAAAAATGTTAGGGCTTGAACAAACCGCTAGCCTACTCCGGCAACTGAGCGACAACGCTGTTGAGACATCCGCGAACCTTCGGCAAATTGCTGATGAACTCGATAATGACACTGCAGAGTTACTCAGTGATACAGTCGCGAAGGCAACCGAACTCAAAAAACTTTGGAATGAAACGACAGCACGTATCCAAGATGCAATCAAAAACGCGGGGCAAAACCGCAAAGCATCGAGAGAAACAAAAGCTGCTCGAAGTGTTTGGAAGTTAGATATGGAACTTGCCCTGGGCAGTATCGAAGAAGCAAAACTACAATTTCTCCTCACGGAAGCACACGCACTAAATGCTGTTATTGAAAATGGGCTTGTCACTTCTGCAAGCAAGTGGAGAGAACTTTCAAACACTATCTCAGCAGAGATAGAAACAGCAACAATCACTGCAATCGCCGCGTATGACAACGCAAAAACACTTGCTGACAACGCAGGTGCAAAAGGCGCAACTATTAAGGCAATGATCGACAATCGGATCGCTGTGCTCAACGGAGAGCAAGTTGTCACAGTTCACCAAGCCACAACAGATTCGAGTGCATCATCAAGCCCATCGGGTGCCACAGGTGCGGGGTTTGCCACTGTACAGGAGCTCATCGATCAGTTTAATTCCATCCCTCCCTTCGATCGAAATGACGGCACTGCCCCTGCGCCAAATCTTTCACAGTTTTTAGTTGGCGAGGGTGCGAATGGGCAAAAAATGATCCACCTTTTTCAAAAA
>CAZURP010000088.1:0-7115 GCA_964623715.1 uncultured Isosphaeraceae bacterium
TCACAACATCATCATTGTTGATATCTGCTGAGCAATCTGGGCAAGGTCCCCAAGCACCGATGAGCATTAAAATGTCATGGACATTGACAATACCATCGCCATTCAGGTCGGCAGGATTCTCTTCAATAATGATAATGTTTCCTTCATCATCAACACTTCCATCGAGTTGTGCTTGATGTGTATAGACGACCATGCCGTTCGTTAATAGGGTCGCACCAGCTTGTATGGTAATTGAATCAACGTACATTGTTTCATTCGAACCACCTTCACTATTATCATGAGCGTCAACAAGTTGCAGCGTTGAACCCGAAGCAATTTGAAGCGAACCAATTGTAAAGTTGGATTGATCAAACCCATCTTCAACCGCACCAAAATCAGTTGACATCATTTCAAATGTTTGCGCTGCACCCTTCATTTCGATTGTGGCATTTACAACATTGAAATTGTTTGGATTATCCACAGCACAATTAAAATCGCCACCGATAGACAATTTCCAAATATCTTCAGGCAGACTTAAAGTAGCTCCCCTTCCCATTGCGAAGTTTCCACTCACATAGAAACCATCACCCGCTTGTGGTTCGCCACCACGCAAACCACGGAAACCAGGGCCTGTATTTACATCGCCAAGCAGTGCTCCGTTATTCGTCAAATCACCAATTAGGTACAGCGTGCCAAGGTGAACAGCCATCAGACCTTCATTTGTTACATCTGCAAAAAGAACACTATCGCCTGTGACTCGTGTTTCACCGTTATTTGAAAAACCATCGGTTGCAAGTATGTCTGTTGAATTCAACCACGCAAACCCAGACTGCCCTATTGTCAAGTTTGTGGCAAATGTTAGCGTTGAATCAACAACCCCTTGCAAGGTTTTTTAGACGCTCTTGCCAACTCCATTGTTATTACTGTTTTAGTCATGGTTGGCACCATTTTGTCATCGAGTTTGGTAGCGATGGGTTTCGCCCGAGTGAAATTCCGGGGCAGGAACGGTTTGTTCCTGTTAATGCTAGCGACCATGATGCTGCCTGCGCAAGTCACGATGATTCCGCTCTTCATTTTGTTCCGTTCCATGGGTTGGGTTGACACGATTTTGCCACTTGTCGTTCCTGCATTTTTTGGTAGCGCGTTCTTTATTTTTATGTACCGACAGTTTATCTCGCAGATTCCCGAATCACTATTTGAGGCGGCTCGTGTTGATGGCATGGGATGGGTTGGTATTTGGTGGAGAATTGTGTTACCGATGTGCAAACCAGTCACTGCAATCACAGCGGTTTTTACATTTATTTTTGTGTGGAACGATTTTATGATGCCGCTAATTTATTTACACAGCGAAGAAAAAGCCACGCTCGCTGTTGCGCTTAATTCATTTAGAACACAATACAGTGGCGTCGAGGACGTGCACTTACTAATGGCGCTGAGTATCATTACGATGGTCCCTTGCATTGTTCTCTTCTTCGCTGCACAAAAACAATTTATTGAAGGCATCGGCGCAGGAGCAGTAAAAGGATAACCATGGCAGAAGTCACACTCACACATGTAAATAAAACGTATCAAGGTGATGTGCACGCTGTAAAAGGTATTGATTTGTCCATTGCTGACGGAGAATTCGTCGTGCTGGTCGGCCCTTCTGGGTGCGGCAAGTCCACAACGTTGCGAATGATCGCAGGGATTGAAGATGTGACAAGCGGCATGATTTGTATCGGGGATCGTGACGTGACGACATTGCCTGCAAGAAAACGTAACATTGCGATGGTTTTTCAGGACTACGCGCTCTATCCGCACATGTCTGTTGCGCAGAACCTTGCGTTTGGTCTTGAGCGCCGGCGCGAACATGGTTCCGTTATGAAATCGCTTATCGATTCTGGGTATCGAATAAACAAAGCAACAGAAGATGCTGCTATTCGGGGGCGTGTGCAGAACGCAGCAGAACTTCTTGGGCTCACAAAAGAGCTTGACCGAAAACCAAAAGCACTTTCTGGTGGTCAAAGGCAGCGTGTCGCACTTGGAAGAGCAATTGTTCGCGATCCAGATGTTTTCTTGCTTGATGAGCCACTTTCAAACTTAGATGCAAAACTACGAAGAGCGATGCGCCTTGAACTGCGTGCGCTTCACAAGCGTCTTGGCGTCACTATGGTGCATGTCACGCACGATCAAGAAGAGGCGATGACACTTGGCGACAAACTCGCTGTCATGGATAACGGTGTCATTCGTCAATTTGATACACCGGCAAACATTTACGACGCACCCGCCGACCGATTCGTTGCTTCCTTTGTTGGGGTGCCAGAGATGAATTTTATTGAAGGCGAATTGCACGGTAATCAATTCATTTCACCCGACATTACGCTCGACATCCCTTTAGGCTGCGTGCCAAACTCGAACGACAAACAGGTTGTCCTTGGAGTAAGGCCAGAAGACATTGAAGTACGTGAAGGTAGCGCAACACAAGTGAATAATTTTGAACGACACGGTGATCATACTGATTTATTTTTGACCCTGGGTGACACAAAACTTTCTGCGCGCCAACATGGTTCACACAGACATATCGAGGGAAGTACTGTTGACATCTCGATTGATGCCGCCAAGGTTCACTTCTTTGCACTTGCAGAAGACGGAAGACGGCTTTAGTCAAGAATTGAACCGATAACGCCCGGCAACATTATTTTTTTGAATTAATTAAATTCCACAGCTGCGCCAGAAACCGTCACGTTGTGACCGCTCGATTCCCACGCTTCCTCAAGGGCGTCGCTTTCTAGTTTTATGAATCCAGTTGAACCATCGATGTACGAAACGTTTACCTTTCCATCATTCCAGAATGCAGGAAAATCGACAAAGTTGTTTGCGGTTGTTGTATTCACAAGCCAACCGTTCAAGTTTCGTCCATCTTTATCTTGTTCGCCAATACTGCACATCGTGTTCGCCGGCTGGGGAACTTGAGAAACCGTCGCGGCCGATTGCCATGTGCCTCGTTGCCCAAACCAATAGGGTGCAGCGGTTTCATAATACGTCCAATCATCTGCGCCCCAGTCAACGCCAACAAATGCATTGAGCGAGTACGAACGGATTCGTCCTGTTGGCAAACTTGTGTTACCACTGACAAATTGATCGATTTCGCCTATTGTTTCATCGAGCGGTGATTGGTATGCAGTGACATCGCCAATGTATTGAAACGCAGCACCATCCTTCAAAGCAGTAAGCAGTTCAACTTGGTGATTACCCACCGTTTCAACACGCGCGTTTCCATCCGAATCGTTTCCGTGCGCTGCAACCCAGAACCGGTCGATTTGGTCTTGTGTGGAGGCGTCTCCGGAGCCTGTTGGTTCTGTCCGTGGATGCAGAAGCGTCCCGTTATTATCCGCGGCGAATGACCAAGATGCATTCCCAATCGTGCGGTGATTTCCCATGTCTTTTGTCGACTTGGCTTGCTTCATCATTGCGGCAGCGACAACAATAACAAGCCCAGCGAGAATTGCTAATATCGCAATCACAACAAGCAGTTCAATCAAGGTGAAACCGCGGCGGGTTTTTATGGGCATGGGCCAAATTCTCCAATAACGATTAACAGGTCTGAAACATTCGTCATGTTATCACCTGTGATATCAGCATTGGGGGTTCCCCACGCACTAATGATGGTTAATACATCAGAAACTGTCACTGCACCATCGCCGTCGAGGTCGGCTGTGCACGGTTCTGTCGTATCGTCTGCGCGAGAGAAAATTTGGACTGAGTAAGGAGCAACATCTATCACTCCGCTGAACGGTAAGTTGTCGTAACTGTACTGCACAGCTGTTGTGTCGTAACCAACGTCCGTGTAATCAGAAGCGTACACGGTTGAGTCAGAATTAAAAATCAAATGCCAGTCGCCCTCTTGCGGGAAACCGATTCGATAGGAATTCAAACTGTTAATACTAAAATTCATCACAACAACTACATCGTCACCAATGCCACCAGTCCCCCATCGATGATACGCAACGACCTTGCCGTTGTCATTGACATGATGCACATTTGTTGAACTTCCTGACAAACCGCCCGAAATACCGTCTTTATTCAGCCGTAGCGTAACTAAATCTGTGTACAGCGCAAGAATACCCGCATACGTTGTGACCTTGGACCAGTCCAGTGGGTCGTCGTCGTGAAAATAGCCGTCTTCTAAAAATTCTTGACCCTGAAAGAGCATCGGAATGCCGGGCGATGTCAAGACGAGCGCGGCGCCCATCGTCGAACGTTTTCGGGCAAACCAATTACCAGCATCGCCAGGAGAAATTTCTTCGGGCACGCGAGATCGGCCGTTTGCCACTTCATCGTGTGACTCGGTATAAATCACACGGTCAGTTTGATCACCGTTGTACACAGCCATTACCGAATCGCGAACTGTCCACATTGAACGGTCACTGTCGTTTACTGTTTCGATAACACCGCGTATCGGATGAATCCAATAGACATCCCATTGTGAATCAAACCCGGCACCGCCTTCACCTGTTGACTTGGTCATCCAGTCCGTTCCAGCAAGATCTTCGCAGATAATAAGTTTTCCCGAATCGTGTGCATCAATTTCATCGTTCATCCACTGCAAGAGTGTCCAACCCTCTGGTATCTCAGTACCACCATCGTCGGTTGCGCGAATCCACTTTGTACCGTCAACACGAAGTCCGTCAAAGCGATATTCTTCGAGCCAATACAACGCGTTATCCCGAATGTATTGGCGAACTTCGTCGCGACCATAATCTGGCCTCGTGTCGCCCCATGGTGTAACTGCTCGCCAGTCGTTGTAAAAATAGATGCCGCCCATATCATTTTCGTTCCAACCGTCGTATTGCCAAACAGACATGTCGCTTGGCCCCCAGTGGTTGTAAAGCACGTCAACTAAAACAGCAATGCCTCGAGCATGCGCTTCATCAACAAATCGTTTTACATTGTTGGGAGTGCCGTAACTTGATTCAACTGCAAATGGTTGACTTCCGTTATACCCCCAGGATGAATCGCCTGCGAACTCCCAGATAGGCATGAGTTCAATGGCATTCACACCAAGGTCTGCAAGGTAATCAAGCTTGTTAATCGCTTGCAAAAAACCACCTGCAAACGTGCCAATATGCATTTCATAGACTACTGTTTCATTCCATGCAGGGCGCTGATAATCGGTTGTTTGCCAAAAGTAACTTTCAGGGTCGTGCACAACGCTATTGCCGATTGAATTTGTCACTTGGTACGACCGCGCATCTATACGTGTGTATTGCGTACCGCTATTGACAATGACATATTTGTATTCATCGCCTGGTTCCGCATTGTCAATGTCCCGTGACCAAGTGCCATCGCCTTCTGGCTCGAGCATTGTGGACCACATCGACCAATTGTTAAAGTCGCCTAAAAGCGCAACCGCTGTTGCGTTTGGGGCCCACGTTCTAAAGCTGACGCCATCCCCTGCGTCGTTGATCCAACTGCCAAGGAAGATGTCGATTTCCTCTTGACCTACATCAATTGGTCGACCCCAAGGATTTGTCGTCGTACCGCCTATTTCAGTATTAAGGAAAAACATAAAGTTTGTCCACGTCGTCGAGAGTAAATCATCGTCAACCGTTACGGTTATATAAAGGTTCTGAATGTCATGCCCGACAACGACAGTGAGAATGTCAAGATTCGCAAAATCAAAGACATCACCCGCAGCGTCTGCAAAGGTATGATTGCCTGAGCCGCCAGCGAGTGTGTATTCAAGGAATTCACCCGATGTTGATGGCGTCCCCCATCCATCTGTTGCTAGGTCGCTCCGGCTCAAATGATCAACACCTGGGTCGCTTGTTCCACTGCCACTTGTTGCAATATCAAATCGAATCGTGTCGCCGTTTTGCAAACCTATTGATGAAAGCGGGAATGTCCACTTGATTGTTCCACTACTTGCGTTTGTTAAATCTGGCCGAATGCTTCCCGAGTTTGACCACTGGGTCTGTCCCATTTTCCATACTTGGCAACCAGCGCCTCCATAAGGAATTGCGCCGTGCCCAGCGTGTGCAGAAGGTTCCGCACGTGAACCGCCTGGTTTTGCAAAACTCTGGCTACAGAGAAGAACTGTAGCCAGAGCGTAGTAAAAAGATTTGCTGCAAAACATCAATTGTTATCTTACGTTATTGGCTACAACCCCAGTTACCGATTGTAATCAAAAGGTCTTCAACATCAACATCGCCATCACCGTCAGAATCACCTTGGCACGCTTCAGGTGCACAAGGAGCAGGGTCGCCATTGCAGAATGAACCGTTGCCGTTGTACTCTCCACCTAGTCCAAGACAATCAGCTTCAGATAAATCACTGCAATCGACATCAAAGCAGCATGCGCCAGTTGGGTCTGGACATGGTCCCGCAGCTTCGCCAATTGTGAAAAATTGGTTACCACCGATGTTTTCAAAGTTCACGTTCCGAGGGTCTCCTAAGTTCCCACCTCCACCAATACCTCCAATGACTTGGTTAGACATATAGTCGTGCCCGCCGTTGTTTATGACCGCGCAAATTTTTGCGGAAGTAATATCGCCAGCAGCGCCATCCCAATCAAACAGATAAAGTGGGATCGCCACTTCGATTCCCGTTGTTACGCCTTCGCCGCAACCAATACCTTCACCGAAACCAACTCCGCCAGTGTTTGAATTATCAAGCGCAAGTTGCAAACCTGTCTTGCCTGTGATGACACCATCTACGCCGGAAGTACCTGTACCGACATACATGCCAAAGCCCGCACCGGTTGTGTGCAACTCTGCGTAATTTGCATAGGTTGCAAAGACATCACCACCACACGTCATTCCAATCCACATGTCTGCTTCAAATCCAGCATCAAATGTTAAGCCGTTGCCTGATCCGTCGTCGCCCATTCGGTTTAGTCCATCAAAGTCTACGTCTGGGTTATCGTTGCGCAGTGTGTTTTGCCCACCATCGCGTGCATCGATAAAAATGTCAATCTTATTAAAAACGCTTTCTAAGTTGCCGGGCAACATGATGTACAGATAGCCATTGTCGATGATTGCATGACCAGCATCAATTTCTGAGCCATTCGCAAAGTCGGGCATACCGATGTCTGAGTTTCCAAATCCGGTCTGGGTGTCTTGTACCGCATTTGCCCCGCCATATGCAGCATCAAGGGT
>CAZURP010000089.1:0-2191 GCA_964623715.1 uncultured Isosphaeraceae bacterium
CGGAATACTCTTCAATCCATCGAAAAATCTTTGCGAGCCTTGCGGCAACGAGTTGGTATTCATCTTGTTGTTGTACTTTTTTGTCTGTCGTCATAGTAATGGTAGGATGGTACCTGATATGCACGAACAACGCGACAAACTATGGGATGGTGTTGCCATTATTACTGGTGCCTCGAGTGGTATTGGCGAGGCGATTGCAAGAAAGCTCGCTCCGCTTGCAAAAGGCATCGTCGTTTCCGCACGCAGATTCGAGAAAATCGAAGCGCTGGCTGCGGATCTTGGCAATCACGTTCTTCCCGTTGCGTGTGACGTGCGAAATCAAGAAGGCGTTGCCAAGGTTGCGCAGTCAGCACTTGAGCAATTTGGTCGAATTGATGCAATTGTCAACAATGCAGGCATTCTCCCAATGGCTTCTATGACAAAATGCAGAGTCGCGGATTGGGATAATACAATTGATACAAATATCAAAGGCGTGTTATATGGAATTGCGTCCGTCCTGCCGCACATGCTCGAGCGCGGCGATGGGCACATCATTAACATGAGTTCCGAATCAGGAAGAAGGGTCTTCCCTGGGGTTGGAGTGTACTGCGCAACAAAACATGCTGTCCGTGCAATTAGTGAAGGTCTTCAAACTGATCTCAGTTACCGTAGCAAAAAAGATGGGAACGCGATCAAGGTCACAACTATTGAGCCTGGCGTTGTGTTAACGAACCTCGCCGAGTCGGTCACTTACCCGCCAGCAAAAGAAGCACTACAAACTATGATGAACGGCGTGGAAGGCGCAATGACACCAAAGGATATTGCAGACTGCATTCTCTATGTTTTACAAACTCCACCACACGTCGAGATTGGTGAAATGATTGTTCGCCCTGTTAAGCAGAGTATGTAACCTATTATGAAAAAAATAAAACGAATCGGAATACTTACCGGTGGTGGCGATTGCCCAGGACTGAATGCAGCAATCCGCGGCATTGGTAAAGCCGCGCTGTTTCAAGGAATCGAAGTTGTTGGTATTCGCGATGGATACCAAGGGCTCATTGAGAATCGCACAACAACACTCGACGTTGACCAACTCTCTGGCATCCTCACTCGTGGAGGTACGATTCTTGGAACCAACAACAAGTGCTCACCCGAAAAGTACGACGAAGGCGAAGATGAATCAGGAAATTCCATCTACACGAACGCGGTTGATCGTTGTCTAGCAACCACCGAAGAACACAAACTCGATGTGCTCTTTGTGATTGGGGGTGATGGCACATTCACGTGTACAAAACCACTCGTCGAAGCTGGTTTGCCTTGTATTGGCGTTCCAAAAACAATCGACAACGACATTCATGGCACAGACCTCACGATTGGCTTCACAACCGCAACGAGAATCGGCACGATGGCACTCGACCGTTTGCACTCAACTGCAAACAGTCACCACAGAGTCATGGTCTGTGAACTCATGGGCAGAAACGCTGGGTGGCTCACACTTGCAAGTGGGCTTGCGTCTGGCTCAGATGTGATCCTGATCCCTGAGATACCGTTTGACCTCGAAAAAGTTTGCGCCTTTGTCGAGGGTCGACGAAGTGAGAAGAGTGGATTTTCTATTATTGCGTGCGCGGAAGGTGCCCATGCAATCAACGGCAAACAAGTTGTATCACAACATATCGACGATAGCCCAGACCCAATTCGCCTTGGTGGAATCGGCGCACAAGTTGCACAGGAGATAGAGCAACGCACAGGCATCGAAACACGCACGACAACATTAGGGCATATTCAACGTGGTGGTGAACCCGCGGCAACCGACCGTGTCATTGCGACCACGTTTGCAACTGCAGCTTTCGAAATAGCAATGGCGGGCGAAGTGAATAAAATGGTCTGCTTACGTGATGGGCACATGGAGACACAGAGTATCCTTGAAGCTGCGAATAAACAAAGGCTTGTCCCTCTTGATCATCGTTTCGTTCGTTCCGCCCGCGCAATGAAAACGAGCTTTGGTGATTAACGTACTTGCTCGTGTGCACGAATGAAACGCAATGCGTCGTCCTCAGTCGGAGCAAAGAGGGTTGGTGTAATTTCGCTCGTTTCCTGCCCAACATAGATGGTGTTACATCCTGATGAAATTCCAAAAACAACGGTGCTCAATGTAGCACTTACCACCCAGTCCTCTTGAAGTAAGATAATTTCAGAAGAAATTTCATTACAG
>CAZURP010000089.1:2201-7097 GCA_964623715.1 uncultured Isosphaeraceae bacterium
ATCGTCGGTTCTTCGCCACGCACTATTCTTCCGATGTTTGATCGGTGTTTCCAAAACACCATGCAAGCAATCAGACCTGTGACAGCAAGTAGCGGCCAAGCATGTTGAATCGTTGACTTAAGCAACACAATTGCAACCGAGTCAGCGAACAAGACAAGTGCTGCGACCAAGCTTGCGAGGGAAATCATTTTTGATCCCTTCGCTGTAATCATCCATGCAAAAAATGCTAATAGAACTGGAACCGTTAATAAAGGCCACATCGCAACCATGCCTCCAAATGTTGTCGCGACACCTTTTCCGCCTCCAAACCGAAGAAAAATGGAATACATGTGCCCAAGAAGTGACGCAAGCGCGACACAAATCCAAAGGAGCATTTCGGTAGTGCCTGTTTGTTCCAACGATTGACCAAACAATGATGCGATAACACCTACGACGAACACAGGGGCCGCCCCTTTGAGAACATCAAGAAAGAAACAAATCAATCCAAACTTTTTTCCTAGTACTCGCCCTACATTTGTTGCGCCGATATTTTTTGACCCATGTTCCCGAATATTAACTCCCTTACATCTTGCTAGCAACACACCGAAGGGAATGCTTCCTGCAAGGTATGAAAGAACGAATGCAATTGTCCAACCTGAGCCACTCATAATGACCATGCTAGCAGGAGAACAATACATGGTCGAATGTCGACTGCCGTTCTTAACATGTTTTGAGAAAGAAACAACAATGGAAAGAGGGCAAGAATAATCCAACCAACAGGTGATGAAAGAAGCAACGACCCTACAAGCGTAAGGAAACCTGCACAAATCCACGTGCCGGAACTTCGAAGCGACGCCGCAAGGGTGTGACAACCGGACGCTTCGTCGTACGCACAATCCACGAGATCGCACAAAAGTGCATCCGCTGTACAGATGCACACAAAGGCAAACAACACGTGCACTGTATTTGAAAAATCATTTAACACCCAAGCGAAGAATGCTATTGATGTGCCAACTGCGATTGGTTTTATGTATGTACTATTGCGTAAAGGCTTGCACAGGATAGTTCTGCCGTACACCATCACACCAAAGAACGCACCAACAACCAAAAGAACCGCGAGGGCGTGATGGAGTGCAAACAATCCACATGCAAGGAGCAAGAGAACCCATGAAATCCTGCGCAACGTGGGTGCATGATGCAACGCGATACGGTGTCGGGTTTGTAACTGGCCGTTTACAGTAATAGCGGTTCTGTGGAACATGTAGATACCAACAGTCAGAACTCCCACTGCAAGTAGGAGAAGTGAATTTTGCTTCGTTTCAGAGACATAAAACAGCAACGCTGTGATGCTCACCACATACAGCCCTGCTGGAATCCCAAGTACCGTCAACCATGCCATTCGAACCATTTTAGAGCCCATAATCCCTGTGTCAGTCATGGTGTACTACCTTTACCCATGATTACCCACGAAAATTGCCCTCACCGTCGTCTTTCAGCGACTGTCATACCTACAGGGGTCAGACACTAACTTGTGCGCACAAGGTACAATGTGGGTATGGATGAGCACGCTGGATATCAATCACCACTTTCTGGGCGTTATGCATCCCCGCAGATGCAAGAAATATGGTCCTCAAGGCGCAAAATAGGCACATGGAGGCGTTTATGGCTTGCTTTGGCCGAGTCAGAAAAAACTCTCGGTCTTGCTATCGGCGATGAGCAGATCGCCGAGTTGCAGAAGCATCTCGACGACATCGATTTTGACCTCGCCGCTCAATACGAGAAGGAACTCCGGCACGATGTAATGGCGCACGTCCACACTCTTGGCGATATCGCGCCAACCGCGCGGCCAATCATCCACCTCGGAGCAACAAGCCAATTCGTCAATTGCAACACCGAAATGTTGCAACTGCGAGACGCCTGCAAACTCATCGCAACCAAACTTGCGCATGTCATTTGTAATCTTGGCAAGTTTGCAGTTGAATACAGGAACCTGCCGACCCTCGGTTTCACGCATTACCAACCCGCACAACCAACGACCGTAGGAAAACGCGCAACCCTCTGGGCTCAGGATTTAGCACTCACTCTTGAAGACCTCGAATTTAGAATCAGCGCGATGCGATTTCGCGGTGTTCGAGGAGCGACTGGCACACAAGCTTCGTTTCTTGACCTGTTTGAAGGCGACCACGACAAAGTCTTACAACTCGATGCGATGGTCACTGAAAAAATGGGCTGGCCCACAGACAAACGGCTCTCGGTGACTGGGCAAACGTACCCACGTATTGTCGATGCACAAATCCTCTCTGCAATCGCCGCAATAGCTGCTTCCGCACATAAATTTGCGACCGACCTTCGGCTCCTTGCAAACCGCGGTGAAATCGAAGAACCTTTTGAGAAAAAACAAATTGGTTCTTCAGCGATGGCATACAAACGAAATCCCATGCGCTGCGAACGTGTTTGCGCCCTCGCCCGATTCGTGATGAACATGCCACCCAACGCACTGCAAACGGCGTCTGTCCAGTGGATGGAACGCACGCTCGACGATTCTGCCAACCGACGAATGACGCTTCCGGAGTCTTTTCTTACTCTTGATGGTCTTTTAGATGTCCTGGGCAATATTACAGATGGATTGATTGTGCACAAAGTACGCGTTGAAGCGAACCTGCTTCAGGAAATGCCATTCCTTGCAACCGAACGGCTCATGATGGAAGCCGTGAAAAATGGCGCTGACCGTCAAGACGCCCACGAAGTGGTTCGAAGCCACGCCATAGCGGTCTCGAGGCAAATCAAGGAAGAAGGCATCCGAAACAACCTTCTCGAACGACTCAGCGCAGAGCCAATATTTGCGGGTGTGGACCTTAGCGTCGCAACTGATCCAGTCGGCTTTGTTGGACGTTCTGCTGAGCAAGTCGACGATTTTTGCGATGAAGTGGTCACACCAATTCGTGAAAAATACAGCTCCCAAACGATCGAAACCGCCCCACTTCGAGTATAAATCTTCCATTTTCACCGTACAAAACCCTAATTTTTGCCATTTTTATGCAATTAAGGGGTTGCAAAGCCATTTATGCCGATAAACAATGCATTGAAATGAAATAAAGGGCATTTGTTAGCCCGCTGGAATCAACCAACTAGGAACTACCTAGTACAACGCTTTGGAGGCACCGACTATGGAATCATACGACCGATTAGCTCAACTCGTACAAGACGTAACTGATGATATGGCAAAATGCGAAGGTGGCAATAAAGCCGCTGGTACTCGCGTACGAAAAGCCATGCAAGAAATTAAGTCAGCTGCTCAAGATGTACGTAAAGACGTACTCAATCTTCGCACATAAGAATCCATTACCTACCTCACGCCTTAGTGTCCAAGATGTACGTAAAGACGTACTCAATCTTCGCACCGACGGCTAAAGTTAAAGCAACGACAAATGTCATGAGCCCAAGCATCGCTTGGGCTCATTTCTTTGCTACCCTGCGCACGTATGGCAATTAAACCACTTTTTGATATTTCATCTATTGATCTCAGTCAAGTTGCAATCTCTGAAGAGGAGGTTGGCATGATGAACCCACAGGCTGGCGACATGCGCCAGCTGAACTACGTTCCATGGGTAAGCGAAGACAAACAATCAGCGATTGGTATTAAAGAAGTTGGGGAGAACGAATTCTGGGTCGATGGACACATTCCGGGAAGACCAATCTATCCCGGCGTACTGATGATTGAGGCGGCTGCACAGATAAGTAGCATCCTCTATCACCTTAACGAAGATGGCGATCATTTCATGGGATTTACACGTTGCAATGATTGTTCGTTTCGTGGGCAAGTTTTGCCTGGTAGCACGCTCGTCATCGCTTCTATCATTCGTAAGTTTCAGCGGCGCCGTTTTGTCTGCGACACACAAGGGTATGTCGATGGGCAGTTTGTGTTTGAAGCCAAAATCACTGGCATGATGATGTGATGGAACCCTATCCTCTTACGTTCGAACCAATCTTAAAAGAAAAAGTGTGGGGGGGGAGAACGCTCGAACGGTTCGGCAAGATACTTCCCGTGGGTGTTTCAATCGGGGAGTCGTGGGAGCTCGCTGACCTACCTGCTTCAATCCCAGGCGGGAAATCGATTATTTCGAATGGTCCCTGTGCAGGGCAAGAGCTCGACTGCGGTTTCCCGTTGCTGATGAAATTCCTTGATGCGCGCGACAACCTCTCCGTACAGGTGCATCCAAGCGACGCATACGCAAATTCGCATCCTGAGGCACACCTGAAGAGCGAAGCGTGGATAATACTTGACACAACCCCCGGAAGCTGTATCTATGTTGGGCTAAAAGAAGGCACTTCTGAACAGTCCCTTCGCGCTTCGATTGAAAGCGACAGAGTTCCGGAATTATTGAACGCAATCGAAGTGAACAAAGGCGAATGTTATTACTTGCCAAGTGGTACATGTCATGCACTAGGCGCCGGTGTGCTTGTTGCGGAAGTGCAAACTCCAAGCGATACCACGTTCCGCGTTTGGGATTGGGGAAGAACACATCGCGAGATGCATGTAGACCAAGCGATGGAGTGCATCGACTTCAACGCTCCCGCATTATCCTTCGCACAACCAAAACCGATGCAAAGCGGAGACTTCTTGACAACACATTTTATCGACACTCCCTTCTTTTCCATTGAGCGCATTAAAGCAACAGCTGACACCGCATTAGACCTTGTTGTGGATGAATCACCCGTCGTGCTCATGGTCGTCGATGGGCACGCGAGCATTGACCATGCCGTTCAAGTCGACGCCCCTGCCGGCACAACGATTTTGTTGCCAACGGGACTTTCAAACGCAACAATGAACATGCCAAAGTGCACGACTGTTTTGCGGTTTAATGTTCCAGGCGAAACACTGCTCGCGTAACAAATGCTAGTGACAGTCACTTTGCG
>CAZURP010000090.1:0-7066 GCA_964623715.1 uncultured Isosphaeraceae bacterium
CGGCTATCGTGCGGTTGTAGAAGCAGCACACGAATTCCCCCACTTCTTCACAGGACAAATAACTGCAGCTGGAAAAATCGACCCAGCAAAAGTGCTCATCATCGGTGGTGGTGTCGCAGGGCTCGCAGCCGTCGGAGCAGCAAAAGGACTCGGTGCAATCGTCCGTGCATTTGACACACGTCTTGCCGTTCGGGAGCAAGTAGAAAGTTTAGGCGGATGAAGACGGGGAAGGTGGCGGAGGCTACGCCAAAACTATGAGCGATGAATTCATCAAAGCAGAGATGAAACTTTTTGCTGAACAAGCAATCGATGTTGACATTATCATTACAACAGCGCTCATTCCCGGAAAAGAAGCACCAAAACTTATTACTTCTGGCATGGTCGAATCCATGCGCGAAGGCTCGGTCATCGTCGACCTTGCAGCAGAACAAGGTGGCAATTGTTCACTCACCAAACCAAACGAAAAGGTTGTCCATCACGGCGTTACCATTCTTGGGTACACCGATTTGCCCAGCCGAATGGCTGCGCTTTCGAGCCGATTGTACAGCGCAGGCATCGTGCACCTTCTCGATGAAATGGGCGGCACCGAAAAGTACCAAGTTGACCTCGAAAACGAAGTGATCCGCGGAGCACTCGTTCTTCAAGATGGATCAATCATGTGGCCTCCGCCAAAACCGAAAAACCCTGGTCCAAAATATTCCGTCGATACAGGCGATCGACCAGAAAAAGAAAAAGCAGCAATTGCAGCGGAGCCCAAGGTCCAAAAACCGTGCCCAATCATGCGAACAATCAAATACACGATTTTCCTTGCTGCCGCTATTGGACTGTACATTGCTGGAGATAGCCTCCCCGAAGACGACAAATTCATCAATCGATTTATCGACCAACTTACTGTCTTTGTCCTTGCGTGTTTCGTTGGATGGCAAGTCATTTGGAATGTTAAACCCGCGCTCCATACACCACTCATGAGTGTGACGAATGCCATTTCAGGCATCATCATCATTGGTGGGATTTTACAAATATCACGACCCGAAATCGATGCAAGCGTCATACTTGGCGCTGCCGCAATCCTACTCGCTGCTATCAACGTCGTTGGTGGCTTCCTCGTAACCAACCGCATGCTTGCAATGTTTAGGCAGTAATTTCATGTCAAATAGTTTAATAATCATTTGTTATATCATCGCTGCCGTGCTCTTTATACTGAGCTTGGGCGGTCTCTCCAACCAAGAAAGCGCAAGGCGGGGCAATTGGTTTGGCATCATCGGCATGCTTCTTGCACTCGTCGCAGTGACCGCAAGCGAAACAGTTACTGCATACGGCATACTTGCTGTCTCTATCTTTCCTGCTGTGCTCATCGGTGGCGTACTTGCAGCTCGCGTCAAGATGACTGAGATGCCACAACTTGTGGCAATTCTGCATAGCTTTGTCGGCGCTGCAGCAGTGCTTGTTGGTTTAAGTTTACAACTAGATAAATCGGCTGTTCCCCACGAAGGCATCGCGGGGATCATCCACAACATTGAAATTTACGTTGGCGTTTGCATCGGCTCAATTACATTCACAGGATCAATCGTTGCCTTTGGGAAATTGCAAGGTTTAATTTCAGGAACTCCTCTCCTCTTACCCGCACGGCATTTTCTCAACCTCATTGTTGTAGCGGCCACAGTGTGGCTCGGCATCGAATTCGTTTCTCATAATTTCATTGCAGACCCGACAACTTCATTGCTCATTGCGATGGTTGTCACTGGTGTTCTTGGTGTGCATCTAGTTATGGCAATCGGTGGAGCAGACATGCCTGTCGTTGTCTCCATGCTCAACAGTTACTCAGGTTGGGCTGCAGCAGCCGCCGGCTTTATGCTTGGGAACAATCTTCTACTTATTGTTGGCGCACTCGTTGGTTCAAGCGGTTTGATCTTGAGTTTGTTCATGTGCCGCGGCATGAACCGTTCACTCATGAATGTGATTCTTGGTGGGTTTGGAACTGGAGATAGTGGTGGGGGCGGATCAATGCAAACACCCGAAGGCGACATCACTTCTATTGAAGCGGATGCTACAACGCAACTCCTCAAAGCTGCAAAGAGTGTCATCATTGTTCCGGGGTACGGCATGGCTGTTGCCCAAGCGCAACACACTGTTGCAAAAATCACAAAGAAACTGCGTGAAAATAACACAAATGTTTTGTTCGCAATCCATCCAGTTGCTGGACGGCTGCCTGGGCATATGAACGTTTTGCTTGCCGAAGCAAATATCCCGTATGACATTGTGCTTGAACTCGATGAAATCAATCACACATTTGGCGCAACGGATGTTGTCATGGTTATTGGCGCAAACGATATTGTAAATCCAAGTGCGCTTGATGATCCAAATAGCCCAATTGCAGGCATGCCCGTCCTTGAGGTCTGGAACGCGAAAGATGTCATTGTTATGAAGCGATCGATGGGTACGGGCTACGCTGGCGTTGGCAATCCGCTCTTCTTCAACGAAAACACATCGATGTTGTTTGGCGATGCTGGCGAAAATGTTGACGCAATTCTTGCCTCACTCTAAAAACGAGCTATCCTATGGGGATGCTCAGAGTACTTCTACTTCTCATTTTCTGCTCTTCAGCGCAAGCTGTCCAAACCGAACCTTTGCGTTTGCACTTTGGAGTGTATCCTTCCGATCGTGCGACAATCATGTACCGCAAGTTTTCGCCTATTCTTGAAGCGATAACTGAGCCACTTCAGAACCAGCTCAAACGTGAAGTCGACATCCACTTAACTATATTTGAAGATTACGAATCAGGCATTCAAGCGCTCGCGAATGGCGACGTCGATTTTGTTCGGTTTGGGCCTTCCTCGTATATCCTTGCAGAACAACGCAACAACAGTGTTTCGTTGCTCGCGATGGAACTTCGGAATGGCATGAAGACGTTCAATGGCGTGATTGTCACGAAGAGAAACTCAGGCATTACAAGCATTGAAGATTTAGCTGGTAAAAAATTTGCGTTTGGCAATAAAAACTCCACAATCGGCCGATACCTTTCACAAGCACTTCTAGCAAAACACGGCGTGACTTCAAAAGACCTTGAAAGTTTCGAGTACTTACCAAGACACGACCTCGTTGCCAAAGCTGTAATCGTTGGCTCCCACGATGCCGGTGCGATGAAATTTAGCACCTATAAAAAATTATGCGACCCTAAAGAGTACATGATTCTTGCGTCTTTCGAGAATGTGACAAAACCGTGGGTTTCACGAAGCGAGCTCCCAAAGGAGATACGCGATGCTATAACAGCATCTCTTTTGCTTCTCGACAAACAAGAAGTTATTGGAGAACTTGGTTGCTCAGGGTTCACACAAGCGACTAAAAAAGATTACGACCGCGTGCGCGAGGGAATGACGCAGTCTGAATTGTTTGAAGAAAAAGAACCAGAAGTAGAACCTATCGCTTTACCGCACTCGTAATTGTGCATACGCCAAACGTTTGGGGAGTTTGGCAAATTTCTTGAAAACCAACTTCTTGAATTTCTTTCGCCATTGCTTTTGCTTCTGCAAACGTTTCTATACTCTTTGGAAGATACTTGTACGCACCTGTTGTATCTCTTGAAAGAAGCGTTGCTGTGACTGGCATAATTTTTTTTGTATAGAAGTTATTACAGCACCGGATAACCGCATTTTTCGGCGTTGAAAACTCCAGCACAATCAACCTGCCGTTTGGTCTCAACACTCGATAAAATTCTTCAAATGCTTTCTTGGTGTTTTGCACATTTCGAATTCCAAAGGCAATCGAAACCACATCAGCGCTCGCATCAGGCAATGCCAAACCCATGGCATCACCCTGCAGATATTCGATAGCAAAGCCTGCCTTGCTTGCTTTGAGAACAGCGAAATCGAGCATTGCTTGAGTAAAATCAACACCAATAACAGACCGCACACCTTCCCTATAGAACGCCATCGAGAGGTCACCTGTGCCACAGGCAATATCGACAACATCCTCATTGCCTTCCAACTGTGCAATTTTCACAGCACGGTTACGCCAGCGTTGATCTTGCCACAAAGAGTGAATTCGGTTGTTCAAATCATATTTTCGCGCTATTGCCGTAAACATGACTTCAACGCGCTGCGCCTTGTCGCTTGCTTCATGCGGATTTTCCGAGAGGTCTTTTCCGCTCCAACCATGGCTCTTTTGGTGTAAATCTTCGGGTGATGGCATAACTACCATGATACCTCTATAGTCAAACGGGCATGTATGCCGTTACAATATGAAGTATCACTTGGAGAGACAAATGATTATTGACTGCCACACACGACATTGGTCCGACGCGAGACAACTAGGTACAGAAACTGCCGAATTGCTTGCTCAGGGTTCGCCGGACAGTTGGGCTGAGCCCACTGGCGACGCAGCTTCCCATGGCCGAGCGACTGCATGCATTGACGCGTCACTTGTCATTGGACACCGCGCTGACCTTGTGGGCGCACATGTTCCAAATGAGCTCATCGCAGATTTTGTTGCCAGGGAGCCACAGAGTAGACTCGGCATTGCGGGCATTGACCCACTTGCTGACACTGTTGAATTTGATTTATCCTCGGCGCTCGACCTTGGCATGGTCGGCGTTGCGGTGTCACCATCGCTCGCAGGTTTTCATCCAACCCACTCTTCCGCAATGCGGGTGTATGAGTGGTGTTGCGAACACGGCAAGCCAGTGATTGTCACTATGCCACAACCAGTACCTTCAAAGGCAGTTCTGGATTTTGCAAGGCCTGTCCACTGGGATGAAGTTGCTCGGATTTTTCCAGAATTACACATTTTGTTCACACAAATGGGCTACCCATGGATTGATGAAATGCTTGTACTCGCTGGCAAACACAAACATGTTTTTGCGGAAGTCTCTGGCGTTGCAACACGACCTTGGCAAGTGTACAACGCACTCTCAACTGCATGGAGTTTAAATGTCACAGACCGACTTCTCTTTGGCTCTGGGTTCCCAATGTCCACTCCCCAACTTGCCATTGAAGCGCTGTACAGCGTGAACGTCTCCATCAAAGGAACAATGCTTCCCCCTATTCCAAGAGCACGCGTGAAGGAAATTGTGGAACGCGATGCACTCACTTGCTTAGGGATTGACTACGCATCAATTTCTAAAAAACCTGTCATTGATGCGTCAAGCGTAGCCAAGGATGTCGTCCAGCAACATGATGCGTAACTTACTTTTTCTTTCCCTTCTTCTCTTGCAAGCATGTTCAGCGGGAGTCAGATTTTCACAACAGTCCTCACTTGAAGTGCATTCCATGGGACTTGACCGTGTAACTCTCTATGCTGATTGCACCACTATTGTGTGCACAGACGGCTTTGCGAATGAAGGCGATATCTGGATGACCGACATCCCGATGGAACAAATCATTTCCGGCGATTTTGATTCTGGACAAATCATTCACTTGCAAGTGTTATGGACTCCCGTCGCTGGAAAAACTCCACTCGCTTCAACGTCGACGAATGTCACGATTAAACATATCATTGTCTCTGACGGGGTTGTTGGCGTGTACGGCGGAGGTGGGTATTGCTGGAAGTACGGCAACCCGAACGATGGGATGTTACTCACTGTCGAAGATGCAAACGTATCCATTCAAACACAGAGCGGTACCTTTGCTGATTTACTTAGCCCCGCATCAATGGCTGGAACTATCTCAAGCGTTCCAAACAAACAAATTGCGAAGCAAATTGCCAACGCAGCATATCGAATTATTCAGTAAAGTAACGCGCTTTTATTTAGCGGTTATTTCGCCGATGCGAACTTTCAATAGACGTTGACGGTGACCGGATTTACGGCGGTACCCTTTACGCCTTTTGAATTTGATGACGTCGATTTTCTTATCTTTAAATTCTTCAAGAACTTCAACTTCAACTGAAGCGCCATCTACGTAAGGAGTTCCAACAGTTGGTTCGCCTTCGCCACCTATCATGAGGACGTTCTCGAGGTTGAATGTGTCACCATCCAAATCACGAATGTCTACTTCAAGCACATCTCCTGTGCTGAGTTTAATTTGTGTTCCACTGTCTTCTACGATTGCGTACATAATGAGGGCTCCTACCTTTTTGGGGAACATGGCATTATAGCAAACAAATCACGTTCAGCCAATAGATTGCAGGCGTTCAACTGCCATTTTTAGTGTTTCCAAGCCCTTGCAGAAGGCGAAACGGACTAAACCACGCCCATCATCGCTTTGCTGGTAAAACGCTGTTGGAGGAATGCCCACAACTCTGCATTTCTTGGCGAGGTGATGGCAGAAGGAAACATCGTCCTCAAAGCCAAATGGCGTGTGATCAGCGAGCACAAAATAGGTGCCTTCTGGGCTGTGTACCTCAAATCCGACTGCGCGGAGTCCATCAACAAGCATATCGCGTCGTTCGCGGTATTCTGCTGCGTACTTTTCAAAATAGGATTTTGGCGCCCTGAGTGCTGTCGCGGCTGCGACTTGCAACGGCGTTGCAGCACAAAAAGTGGTGTATTGATGCGCAGAGCGAATTGCCGTTGTGAATTTTGGCGGTGCTACTGCCCAGCCGATTTTCCAACCTGTCACGGAAAAAACTTTTCCAAGGGAACGAAGGGTGATGGTGCGCTCTTGCATACTGGGCAAGGTTGCAATCGGCGTGTGCGACCCTGTAAGTACCAGCTTGTCGTACACTTCATCGCTCAACACAATTGCATCGTGCTTGATGGCGAGTTCAGCAATAAGTGAAAGTTCTTGCTCTGTAAAGACCCTCCCCGTTGGGTTGTGTGGCGAATTCACAATAATCATTTTCGTGTTGTCACTAAATGCGGCGCGAAGATCCGTTTCGTCGAGCGTGAAATTTGGGGCATGCAACGTCACGATTTTAATTTCAGCCCCTGCCATGGACAGACACGCAAGATAGGAATCATAAAATGGCTCGATGACGATGACTTCATCGCATGGATTAACGATGCCAAGAATTACGTTCGCAATTGATTCTGTGCTTCCGCAAGAAACCGTCACTTCTTCCATTGGATCAATAGGCATTTCAAACGTATCTGCTATCGCCTGTACAAGAAGCGGATGCCCCGCTGATCGCG
>CAZURP010000091.1:0-7026 GCA_964623715.1 uncultured Isosphaeraceae bacterium
ATCGAACAGTGAGGTATTATCAACGCTTGCGGCTCGGACCAGACCGTACTGACCCATTTCATTATCGTCGAGCACTTCAAAACCCTCTTCTGCCGCGCGAAGCAGTTTCATTGGTTTGTCGCGTGTAAGCAGAAGTAAATCAGTATTGCCGTCTTGGTCTGCGTCAAATCCAATAATTTCATCTGGTCCACGACTAAGCGAGCCAAGGTCAATTGAGTTGCTCTTTCCCTCGCTGTCAACTAGGTCTATGACGTACGAACGTTTTTCTTTGGAAATGACCGCAACGAATTGTTCGCTGCCAAGCGTGACAACTGCCAAGGAGAGCGGTGTGTTGCCAGCGGTAAATGGAATAGGGCGCGGGAAGGGGAGTGTAAGTTCTTTCATGATGCTTTTGCCGACGACGCCTTCGTCTTCACTAAGCACAAATAGGTCTTGTTCTCCATCGCCATCAAGGTCTCCGACAGACATCGAATCGACTCCGGAAAGCGTGGCCGATGCGATACCTGCTGAAAGTCCCTCTCCTTCGACCTGTGCATAGACAACAATGGTGTTATCTGCTGGATTGGTCGCAACTAAATCTACTAATCCGTCATTGTTCACATCAGCAAGAAGTTGTTCTCGCTTTCCCTCTCCAAGAAAAGGGTAAATTTCAATCGCTGCCTCTCTGTCCCCAGTCGCGTCAATTGTTTCGCGGTCAATCTCGTACAGCACAATTCTGCGCGATGCTCTTTCGATAATAGCCATTTTTGCTGAGTGCGCATTCGCGAGGCGAACCGAAGCAAACTCTCGAAGCGGGGGCATCTCAAAACGGAGTTGAGGCCCCATTGTTCGTTCTCCATCTTTGACTCTCGATAACCACACTCGAACAGGTTCACTGCTATCGGGAACAATACCCGCTATATCAAGCGTGTTGTCTCCATCGTAGTCTGCGAGTTCAAATGCGACAACACGGTCATCAGTCGCAAGCACGGTCGGCTTACCAATGGAATCCTTTTCGAGAGGGTACGATCGAATATCACCTTTAACAATCGTGATGAGTTCTGCGGAATTATCACCAAGTAAGTTCGAAACAGTAAAGGCGGATCGGTTTGCATCTAAGTTTCTGACTCTATGTGATCTGGTTTTTTTGAATCCTCCATCAGGAAGTTGCTCCATGAACACAATATTGGAGGGATTACCACCGTAGATAATATCCGTCAGTCCGTCTCCGTTAAAATCATGTAGTGCGATTGCAGAGATATTGTGCGCGACCATTATTTGTTTCTTCTCGAACCGCCAATGATCTGGAATTTTGTTGATTTGAGTTACCGTGACTTCGTCTGTCAGACTCGCGTTTTGCTTTTGCAACAATAGATCAATCCGACTCTTTCGATTATTGATGACGAGGATGTCCATGAGCCCATCGCCGTTGATGTCACCTGTGTACATTGGTCCAGCGCCATCACCAATTTTTATTATCTCAAGGTCTGAAAAACCGAAGTAGTCTCCGAGTTCTGGGCTTGGTTCTAAAATTGCTACAAAAGAGACAAAGATTGATGGAAGTAAAAGCATAGGAAGTCCTTAATAATTCTGATGTGTATATGCTAACACGCAACTGGCTTTGATATAGTGCACACGGAGACGCAAATGAAAAAACCAAATATATTCTATGTACTACTCTTGTTTCTAGCGCTTTCACCTGCAGCCCAAGGGGATGTAGTCACCTTGCTTTCCGGAGGCCAGTTGCACGGAGATGTTATCAAACGGACGGACAACACGTTATGGATTGACATTGGTCCTAAGATTATTCAAATTACGATGTCAGAAATCGACGACGTCACAATTGAAGAAGAGAATGATAATAATCGCTTAATCGATGCATCTTCTTTGTTTCGTACAGCGGAAGGCTTGCCGGAGCTAAGTCCCAATGTACAAGCGAAACGTGTTGGCGCTTCGGTCATTAAAGTTTCAACCCCAGGCGGTTTAGGGTCTGGCGTGTTGCTAAATGGCGAAGGCTATGCAATTACAAATGCACACGTTGTCCAAGGCGAAACGGATTTGCGTGCGACGGTCTGGATCCCCCAGCCAGACGGTACTTTGATGCGAACAACAATTGAAGATGTCGAACTTATTGCAGTCAACAACCATCTTGATCTCGCACTCTTACGTTTGCGACATCCTGACAATGCTTCATTTGAGTTTTCTATCCTTGAAAAAGCAGAAAACATCGAAGTGGGCGAAACGGTGTTTGCTATTGGTAATCCGCTCGGTCTAGAACGCTCAATGAGCCAAGGTGTTATCTCAACCAAGCAACGAAGTTTTGACGGGTTGACTTACATACAAACCGATGCCGCTATTAATCCTGGCAATTCAGGGGGTCCGCTTTTTAATACTCGTGGTGAAGTGGTTGGCATCACAAATATGGGAATTACTTCTGCTGAGTCACTCAACTTTGCAATTCCAACCCGGTACGTCAAAGATTTTATCCGAAATCGCGAGGCATTCGCGTACGACGAAAAAAATCCAAACGCGGGGCATCTGTACCACAGCCCGCCTCATCGTTCAGAAAACGGGGTGTCACAACAATTGAAAGACAACAACTCCGATTCCCAATAGAATAGTAGTAGTTTGTTAGTACACACGGTAGGCAGTTTAAAAAGGAGATTGCTATGTTTATTATTTCAACACTAGTTGCATCGTCGCTGGTCTCAGCGGATGTCACTATCGAACAGGTTTTGCCAGAAAACACGATTGCGTTTGCGTCAGTCGAGAATGTATCCGAACTAGTCGTTCAATTACAAAAAATGGGTGTCTGCGACATGGTCTGTGATATGGCGCAGTCGGCTTTTGCTACAGAGAGCATGAGTGGTGAAAGCTGCTCCATAATGAGCGCATGTCCTGATTTAGAAGCTTGCTTAAAGGGCGAAGGCGAGTTCTCGCTTCCTACAGGTCAAGCGGGCTGGGGTTTATACCCAGTTGTCGATTTTGAAACTGGCACCGTTGGGCTCGGAATGCTCGCGATGTTAGAAGTTGGCGAATCAAATATGGCTAAAATGATGCAAGGCGCATTTGATGGGCATGCAAAAGCCAATGACGTAGAAATTGAAACTGTTGACATCAGTGGAAGGCAAATTTATGTCGTCCAGTCAAATATTCAACAAGCTCAAGGGCAACTGCCTATCGCTGTTGACCTTAGTAGCCTTTCACAAATGTATTTCGCAAGTACTGATGGCTATATGCTTTTTGGTACAGATCCTGAAGGATTCTCGAACCTGTTCTCCGCACTCGACGGCGATCCAATCGATGATTCACTCGCAACAAATGAAATTTATGACGAACTCATGGCACGTTGCGGTTCTGATGGTGATGCAAAAGCAGGCGTTGTTCTTACGAACTTAGCAGACACGCTTATGCAGATGGACACTTCAGGAATGGGCATGATGGTTTTGCCGATGGTGAAATCTCTCTTGGGTGATTGGGATGGTCTTGCAGAGACTGTTGCACTCTCTCCTTCTGATGATGTATTGCTTACAGGTAAATACGCACTTGTTATGCAAGATGGCCGGAACGGAATCATGGGTCTCCTCGGAGACGATGCACCAACTGGCGACATCCCTTCTTTTGTTGGAGACGACACTATTTCTTATATGCAAAGCAATGTCGATTTCAGTAAGGTTCTTCCTCTACTGAAAGATGTTGTCGCAGGAAACCCAATGTTGGCATACCAAATGAATCCGCAGATGATGGAACAGGTGGAAGCAGGGCTTTCCATGTACCTCTCTACGCTTGGCTCTGAGACGCATTTTATGACTTCTGGCACTGCTCCATTTTCGTTTGATCAAATTGGCTATATGGCAGCTGTTGAATGCGTGAATGAAGAAGCGCTTTCAAATGTGTTGGGCATGATGATGCCTGCCATGGGCGCCTCCCCAACGGATTTTCTTGGCAACCAAATATTTACAATCGATGTAGGCGCTGGAATGATGATGCCAATGCCGATGGACTTATCCTTCTCAATCGCAGTTGGTGGCGGATACGTCTTTGTTGGTTCTCAACACTCTGTTGAGAACGCTCTTCGCGCAATTGCGAACCCAAAGGATGCAAAGAGTAACCACGGATTGAGTCCTGCAACTTCGATGGTCGATCATGCTGATGTATCCTCTTGGGGCTACGGAGACATGGCTAAATCTATGGAAATGCAGATTGCAATGAATAAATCAATGGTGAGCATGAACGAAGAAATGCTCGCGCAAGTTGAAGAATTCGACCCAGAAATGGCAGCAGAAATGCGAGCTGACGCTGAGCAATCGCTAATACTTCAAGATGCAATCTTAAATGCAATGGCGAATATGTTTGGCCCAATGGCCTGGTCTATGCATGCAGATGACACTGGTTTTTCTGCCGAAGTTATTATGTTGAAATCCGACAAGTAACGTAAATGTGCAACTATAAACGCCTGCCTTGGAAACAGGGCAGGCGTTTTTTGCATTCTAGCCACCTGCGTACCACTTTATGAAACAGTTAGTTCCAGCCGAGTTGGTAAAAGATTGCTGTGAAGAGGAGGTCAGCGAGGACGATTGTGACAATCGTTTGGACAACGGTATCTGTTGTGGCTTTGCCTACTCCCGCCGCTCCACCACTTACACGCAAGCCGTTAAAACAAGCGATTGCTGCTAGAATCATGCCGAAGACGGCCGCCTTTACTAAACCAGTGGTAAAGTCAGAAAGACTTACTTGCGCGAGGGTATTAGCTTTATACACTTCAATCGGCACGTCAAGAAGTTCAACAGAGACAAGGCAAGCTGTACCTATAGCAACAACATCACCAATAACAGTAAGCAGGATCAAGCTGAGCACGGTAGCAAGGACGCGCGGAACTGCAAGAAACCGTATTGGGTTGAGCGCTTGCGCTTCAAGGGCTTCAATTTCTTCGCCGACAACCATTGTTCCGAGTTCGGCGGCAATTGCAGCGCCTGCAAAACCAGTAAGAACAATCGCAGAAATCAGTGGGCCGAGTTCTCGGAGTACAGCGACGCCAACGATGTTCGCAATTTTGTCGGTTTGTCCAAACGTTGCAAGTGGCGGCTCCATCTGAAATGCAAGTATCAGTCCAATTGAACCACAGACAAGGCAAACAATGCCAATTGAACGAAAACCAATGCGAACAATTTGGCTTACAGCCGCCGCTTTACCAAAATGAATGTCTTTGTGAAAGATCGACCTCCACAGCCACTTGCACACATCAAGCAGCAATCCGACGATGCCGCCAAGAAAATCAAAAATGCCAAGCCACAGCGCGCCCCATTGTTCGACAAGACGAATCAATATGTTCGAGTCGGATTTATGGTCTTCACTCTGCAAGTGCTTCTTCCCTGGTTGAAGTGATTTTGAATATCTGGTCGAGTCGAGAGAGTGCGATTATTGACTGTACGCCCTCGGACAAATGGCAAAGAATAAACTCTTTGCCATGTTGCCGTGAAATTTGCAATGCTTCAATGAGCGTCGCAAGTCCAGAGGAATCCATGTACGGGACCGCGTGTAAGTCAATGACTAAACGGGTTGGTTGTTCCTGCAGAATGGGCTGGAGACTGCTACGCAATTCTGTTGACTTAGAGAGGTCAATATCGCCATCAGGCGTTACCACTGTCGTGTTACCAATCGTCTCGATGTTGAGCTGTAGTGCATCACTCAAGTGTTGATTTTTCACTTTGTATTTTGGATTCAGAGGGTGATTTGACTGCAAGTGTTTTATGCATCGTCAACAACATACCGCCTTCATCACGTTTCGTCCAAACTGCTTCATCCATGACTGTTTGGATGAGGTGCACGCCTAATCCACCAGGTCGAACATTGTCTAAATCCCGTGATTTAATTTGTGTCAATTCGACTTGTTTAGCATTGTCTTTAATTGTGATTTCAATACGAGGGCTAGGGTGTATGATTGTTTTTACCTCAAGAATTGCACGCCCATATTCCTCGCCATACCCGTGCCTGTGAATGTTGCACAGTGCTTCATCTACGGCCATTGCAATCTGACCGGCAACCCTGTCAGCGAAACCGCACTGGGTTGAAGCAGACACAATAAGCATCCTTACAGTCTTGAACCAAGTAGGGGAGGCTGGAAAGTCGAGTGAGAATTCTGAGTACTCGTAGGGTGTGTCTTTTTGCACGTATCCATGGTACCCTTTCCGCTTCTCATGACAAACGCCAAGACACCAACTTCTTCTAAAAAAGGGACAGAAACAGTCCTCATCCTTGATTTTGGAAGCCAATACGCTCAACTGATCGCTAGAAGAGTTCGCGAAGCTGGTGCTTTTAGCTTGCTCATGGCGCCCGATACGCCAATTGAAGAATTAGCGGAGCACAACCTCGCGGGAATAATCCTCTCCGGAGGTCCAAGTAGCGTCACTGATGCGGATGCTCCTCGGTGCGATGCACGGCTGTTTGATCTCGGTGTACCAGTCCTTGGCATCTGTTACGGAATGCAACTCGGCTGCCACATGTTGGGTGGAACAATTGAGGGCGCGCACGCCCGTGAGTACGGACGTGCAACACTTCACGTCAAAGATGGAAGAGGCTTGTTGCATGGTATCCCGACCGATACCGCAGTCTGGATGAGTCATGGAGATCAAGTTGACGCGATAGGGGATGATTTCAACGTCCTTGCAACGACGTCTACTTGCCCAATGGCGGCAATTGCGCACAAGTCAGTGCCGTTTTACGGTGTTCAATTTCACCCAGAAGTAACGCATACGCCGCACGGAGTCGAATTGCTTCGAAATTTCTTGTACGAAATTTGCGGCTTGCAAGATACATGGAGAATGACAGACTTCATGGAAGAGCAGTGCAAACATATTCGCGAGGAAGTGGGAGACAGCCGAGTGCTTTGCGGACTAAGCGGAGGCGTTGATTCTTCTGTTGTTGCAGCACTCTTGCACAAAGCAATTGGTGACCAGCTCGTGTGCGTTTTTGTTGACAATGGATTGCTTCGTAAGAACGAGCGAGAGTTTGTTGTTCGGCTCATCTCCAATTTCGATGAAGATTCCG
>CAZURP010000092.1:0-6880 GCA_964623715.1 uncultured Isosphaeraceae bacterium
AGCATCGACGATTGAGAGTAAGTCAGAAACGTCAACACAACAAGAGCCATCGATGTCGCCAACCGGTCGGTAGGTTCCGTCTCCGCAGTCTCCCCAGTTGTCAATGATCGCTAGCACATCGCTCACGCCAACGGTGCCGTTACCATCAATGTCAGTCGCGCAATTACCAATAGGTAACGTGCATGGATCTAGAATGCCTAGTTCCCAAACGAAGAGCCCGCTCTCAAGGTCACTGCCGATGACAGTGCCGCTTGGAAAGTATGGATAGACATTCCATAAACCGTTAAAGCTTGCGTTGTCGTTTGCAGGATAGGTATCAAAGTAGCCGTACTGCGTTGGGCTTGTGGGGTTGGATGCATCAAAGACTCTAAGACCTGAACGGTAGTTCGCTTCGAAGATGTAGCCGTTGTGTGTATACAAGTTGTGATCAATGGATGTTGACCCACTTGTGAATGTGCCAACAAACGATGGGTTTTCAATGTCAGCGACGCTGATGACGCGGGTAGTCGTTGTGCCACCGTTGTATTGTTCATCGAGTTCATCGTTGAGATAGAAGTATTGTCGGTCTTCGGAAAGCCAGCCTTGGTGAGAGTACTCAGCGTTACTGTAGTAGACTTGTGAAACAACAAATGTATTTGATTTATTGGTCACGTCGACTATGGTTAAGCCGGTGTCGCTCCAGCCTCCGCTAAATCCGCCACAACAAAAAGCAATTTGTCGTCCAGCGAATGGCCCGGTTGTGTACGTGACAACTTGCGCGTCGTGAATGTAACGGTCGGTCCATTGGCCAACTTGTACCGGAGCAGCTGGGTTCGCCAAGCTGTAGATGTACATCCCATCAGGTGCTCCGCCTGTTCTGTACAAGAATCCACTTTCGGTGTCGATGACCACATTGTGTGTTGCGCCCGAACCTGCGGAATTTAACGTTTGAACATTTCCATTATCGATATCAGCCAAGTTAAATACCTGAATGCCACCACCGCCTTCGCTGACGCAGTACATATACGTGCCGTAAGTTTTAATATCTCGCCAGAGACTGTTTGGCCCGGAGAGCGAGGCAACAACTTGCGCATTGCCTGGATTGGTAATTTCAACGATTACGGTGCCGCTTGACGTTCCCATGAGCGCATACTCACGACCAGAGGGTGAAACATATCCCCAACAATCATTGCCAGAGTCAGCACCATCGAGCGAACCAAGTGGCAACCATGATTTCAGTTGTACGTTTTCAGAGTCAAAACCAAGCGATCGCATGTTGCCCTGGTTGTCGTCAGCACGAAAGGCAGGTGCTATGACGGCGGGCTGGCGATCGTTAATTTTTGGATCATCTTGATGTGCAATGAGCAGGGTTGCGGGTGCAACGACACCCAACAAAGCGGCTGTAATAATCGTGTTATATTTCATGTCTCTTTTGAGGACCTTTCTCTAATTCTGTATATCATGCATAAAAAAGGGCTAAAAGCCACTTTATTCATCAGAATATACGAAAAAAGAGCCATGCGGTTCCCTTTAACTCGCCATTTATTGATCGAAGAGAGCGGGTTGAACCATTATTCACAGAGCCCCCAGTGGTCTATAGTTGCGAGCAAGTCGCCGACATCGACCACTCCGTCGCCATTAATATCAGCATTTTGATCACTCGTACCCCAAGCACCGATGATGCCCAAGAGGTCTTTGACATTTACCGCTCCATCGCCATCGAGGTCGCCCGCGCAGTTGGAGCCACACGTAATGATTTCTAGTTGGAAGTTATCGATTCCCGCTTCAACTATGCTTGGCTGGTCTGCATCTTCAGCGGTAAATGCGACTCGGATTTGATCGGATGGTTCTATAAACGCGCTAATAGAAAATTGCACAGTTTCCCACGCGGAGTTGGTTGACCCTGTTTCCTGAGCCAGTGTCCATGAGTTACCGTCGTCGTTGCTGATATAGGTTTTGAGGAAATCGGTATTTTGGCTATCGAAGAACCAACGAGCGTACGAAATGATTCCATCGGTGCCCGCGACATCAAGTCGTGGTGAAACAAGTGTCGTCGAACCACCGTCTACGTCAGCTTGCCCTGCACTGCCCCCAACTTCGCCGTTTTCTGTGATGAAGCAGAGAACATTTTCGCTTCCGCCAGTTACGTCATCTTCGGGCGCCGCCATTTGGGAATTGTAAATAGTGCCGTTCGGGTCTGCTTGTTCCCACGCTCCTGTGGTGAGCCCGCTGCTGTTGGCGATTGTCCAATTTGAAACGTCGCCCTCCATGTCGTCCCTAAAGAGTAACTCAGTTCCCTCACCAACAGTCACGTTGTACTCGCCAACGGGTGGGTCGTTATAAGATCCACCAGTTGTTACTGATGCGGTGACAAAAAACGCAACTTCGGTCGCACAAGGGGTTGCAGGAATAGTCGCTTCAAACAGGTTTGCTCCCACGACATCAAGTGGGTGCGATTCATCGATTCCATCAATAGTAAAAGTAATCGATGAATTGCTTGCGTCAACTTTTCCTTCACCAATGAGTGTTGTTTGGATTTGGAATGTTAACGGCGTGTCTGGCTGAATGAAGCCAGGGAGCCCATTCGGATAGGAAAACACTACGCCAGTCGGTGATTCTTGAATCCAAATTTCTGTCGAATCGCATCTTCCCATGACCATGTCGAGCCAACCATCACCGTTGATGTCGAACACAGCAACGTCGTGCACACCTTGGAGTTCATTATTGCTGATGCCGACACTTTGTTCTGAGAGCGTGATGTTTGGAGCGTCACCGAGATTTCGGTAAATGTGTGTGGTTCTTGTGCAACCAGAAATATCGACATCAACATCGGTAACAATCACATCTTGGTGACCGTCGTTGTTTAAGTCTCGGATGATAGCGTTTCCGCCAAAACCATCACTGTTTTCGAGTGTTATGGTATCGAAGTTTGCAAAGCCATCTCCGCCATTGCCCGTGTTTAAGTAGTAATGATCAGAGCCATCATCAACCACCACAAGATCCATCCGACCATCGCCGTTGAGATCACCCGCTGTGACAAAATATGGGGCTTGTTGGTCAATGATGTCATATCCATCAAAGAAGCCTTCGTTGTTTGGGTCGTTGTAGGTAATCGCAACATGTTGCGGTGCGTTTAATGAAGTCTGTTTAACAACATCGAGAACGCCATCGCCGTTCATATCAACTATCTCACTTGCTGCGCCAAATGCGGATTCAAGCATTTCGCTATCCATTCGCTGCGTACTTTCATCTGTGAAAAAACCGTTGCCATCATTAATGAGCAAGCGGTTGTTAAAATCAAAAATTTGCGTGCCACCGCTGTCGTAATCGCCAAAATACAAATCAGGGTGCCCATCTCCGGTCACATCGCCAATTGCATGCGAACAGAATCGAGGTCCAGCGGTATCGTGCATCTGCGGAATGCGGTTATCTTCAAAGCGAAATCCTTGCCAAAGACCATCGACCTCGCCTAAGTTCATATACACGCGCGGGTGTGAGAGTGCTTTCGTTGTGTTGTCGGTAAGGGTGGTGACAGTCACCATATCAAGCCAGCCGTCGCCATTGAGGTCGTGAAGCACGACGTCGCGGTCGTTCGTGGGCGTGAGGAATCCGTTGTCTCCGGCAACGTTCGTTGCTGTTGCGTATTCGGCAGTTCGGTCAACAAGCGTGCCGCCTTCGTTCATGAAGAGCACGTTTATGTTTCTCCCTGTTGAAGTAAAAGGTTCTTTACGAACACAAACAAGATCAATGTCTCCGTCGAGGTCAAGGTCGCCCCACGCGTAATCTTTTTCTTCAACATCGTTCACTCCAAGAGCGGGATCGCAGACGAGTCTCTCGTTTGTTTGGTTTGTGTAATTGCCGAATCCGCCAGCAAGTGAAATTTGTGCGATAAGAAGAGTAGTAAGCATCAGGAGCAAGGTCCCCAGTTTCCAACTATGAATAAAATTTCTGTAACATTCACCACACCATCGCCGTCGATGTCTGCGGCACAATCTGTACAATTTCCCCAGGCGTCGATGACGGCAAGTATATCGCCAACGCCCAAGACGTTGTTTCCATCAATATCTCCATAACATGTTTGGCATTCGTCGAGAATGCCGTCGTTGTTTTTGTCGGCATTGCCAAGAAGAATATCAAGCATATCTACGACTCCATTTGCGTTGCAGTCTTCGGGGATGTCATCGAAAGCGATGAGGAATACATCAAAATCATCAAGATCAACATCGCCGTCTTGGTCAACATCGTGTATCGCGCATGGGTCATCGGGTGTTGGGTTTGTGCCGTAGCAATCACGAAAACCTATAGTGTCGCTATACCCATGGAAGTCATCAAGTTCAACGTCGTTGTCGCTGTCGCTATCGAATTCAAGTTGGCCAAGGGAGCGTAAGAATTGGACAACCATCGCTTGTTCTTCCGGTGTAGAAGAGGCAAAAGCTTCTGCTGCAGGAACTCCCTGTGAACCAAACACGCCATGTTCTGCAATTGCGTCACGAATTCGCGATTCAAACGTTCCTGCTGAAAAACGACCATCGTGCCAGAGCGGGTCGCGGTACGACACGCCCCAGAGGGGTGGTGTTTTTAATTCTTGTCCGTTTCCATCCCCTTGGACAATGCCGTCGCCAGCGATTCCCATATCGTGCAGTAAGAAATCACCGTACGGTCGGATGTTGACATTACGCAGGACCGATTCTGTTTCTGGGTCATTGCCCGTTGTAAACGAAGCGGTGTGGCACACTGCACATCCTAAATCGTTGAAAACGATCTCGCCTTGCACTCCATACTTTGGGGTTTGTGGTGGCGGCGCAAGGAAGCGTTGGAAGTCAGTAACACGGTCGATGAAATCAAATCCTTCGCTATCTGGGGCATCTTCAGGATCAGCAACAGTGTCGCAGTTTGCGAGTAATTCTTCGTCACCATTTGGCGCGTTGTCAAATGGGAGAAAACGATTGCTTAAACCCATTTCGTTTTGTGCTGCATCAGCAGAAAAAGTGAGTACAGAAGCGACTTGTGCCTTCCAGCCGAACCGGCCAACGTGTAATTCATCTGTTGGGTCTTCAAAGTTTGAGACCATGTGCGCCTTGCCACGCTGACCCGCAGGTTGGGAATCTCTGTTAGCAAGAAGGTCGAGGTCGGTAATGGCTTCGACGAGCCCGTATGCAAGAACGCCGTTGGTAACACGAAGTGCAGTGACGTTTGCTTCTGGTGGAACTATCTCAGCGCAGTCGTCACTAATTGCTTCGGCTTGCCGAAGTGAACCGCCAAGGTCTGCGAGTGGGTCGAAACCACCTTTCTTATCGAGTAGTCCAAAACGAGTGACAGTTTGGGAGCCAGGTCCACCAACGGGGTTGTTATGGCAATTGCCACAACTGGATTTATTGAACAGTAAGGTCTTCGTTAAAAGAAATTTTGCCAATTTCAAATCGAGCAAGCAACGCATCAGTCAATGTTGGAAGCGGTTCTCCGGCGCGTGGCTGAGGCGAAACTCCAAAAGTGCTTGTGGAAGCGCAACTTACGAGCATACTCGCAAGTGCTAATTTACTGAAAAACATGCCGGTCTCTCCTTTGTCTGTGAATAGATACGATATAACTTGTTTGAAGGTTGCACCTAAATGTATGTGAAACACAACTCCAATCCAATGCTAAAAACATTCATTTGTCTTATTTTCTTTGTTCTTGTGGGCTGTGAGGGTGCTGACAGCGCTCCTTCGTCGTTGCATGTCCGATTATTGAAGCACCGTTCTCTTATCACGGAGGGTAATACTGGCGCAGCGCGAGTACGTGTACGCCAGTATATGGAGAAATATGGAGAAACAAGTCATCCGCTTTTTCTCATGGGGTTGAGTTACCACACTGAAAAGAGATACGCGAAAGCGGCTGAGTGGTTTACGAAATCAACAACTGACCTGGACAATCCCTATCCGCTTGCTTGGCATTTTTTGGGATGGGCACAATTCTATTTAGGCGATGTTGCAAGTGCGCAGTTTTCGTTTGAAAAATTTTTACAAGCGTATCCTGAAGAACCTGATTCGGTGTTTGCTCTAGGCTTGCTTGCGATGGAACGCGGCGAATTGCAAAAAGCAGAAGCATTATTTCTTACTGTTATAAAGCTCTCACCAAAAAATAAAATAATCCGTGCAAAGGCAACCGCTCGTCTCGCAGACGTGATGGTTGAGCGAGACGAATGGCAACATGCAATAGATGGGTATAAAGAAGCTTTGCAGCGAAACCCCGATTTGTACGAAGCGTGGTATCGGTATGGAACTGCGTTGAAACGAGTCGGAAAAATGGATGAAGCCGAACTCGCACTTGCGCATTTTGAAGAAGCGCGCAAGCGGGTCCGGCCTGATTTGTATCAGCAAACGAGGTTCCCGGAATGAAGTGGGTTGTACTTTTTTCGTTTCTCGCCGGTTGCCAAGAAGCACAAGTACGAGAAGAATCGAAGATTCATTTCACAGAGGTGATAACAGAAATAGCACCGACAGTCTGCGGAGCAGAAGAGCCCTCGCGAATCATCGAAGTCAATGGAACAGGGCTTGCGTTGTTTGATTTTGACAACGATAGTGATTTGGATCTATTTGTTGTGAATGCTTCGGATGCACCGTGCCGTTTGTATGAAAATGTAAGCGATGGTTCAATTGTTTTTGTCGATGTAACTGAGCGCATGCAAATAAACATTCAGCGCTGGGCAAATGGTGTTGCCGTGGGAGACATAAACGGAGATGGTTTTGACGATTTGTATGTAACATGTCACGGTGCAAATGCCTTGCTGTTGAATCTTGGTGGTGAATCATTCGTCGAAGTCGCAGAAAAAGCAGGCGTGGCAGATGCGGGTTGGGGAACAAGTGCACGGTTTTGCGACCTCGACGGTGACGGCGACTTGGATTTGTACGTGTGTAACTAT